>JAUWXV010000065.1 GCA_030616165.1 bacterium
GAATATATCTTTTGCATACACACCAATACCATTTTCTTCTAACTGATTTGCAGAAACTACAATATCATGACATCCATCAATTAAAATCCCATTTTCTTTGTTATATGCGATATTGTTATCAGATACCCGTGGATTTTCATAACAGTAGTCAAGATATATTCCAGATTTACCGTGGTAATCAATCCACGTTTCTCTCAGAGAAATTTCATTAACATAATGTGCATAAATTCCATGTCCGCACTTTTCATTACCTTTCAGGTGCATATTACAAACTTTTACACGCCAGATTTCTAATTCACTTCTTGTTTTTTCCGGGTGACGTTCACCTCTTAATTCAATTGTATTTTTTCCTTCTTCATTTGTGTTTAGGATTAACGTGCCTGAACCTGCTCCTTGTAATGTGACATCAGATTTAGTAACAATTATCGGTTCTGAAATTTTGTACGTGCCTGTTGGTATAAAAACAGTACCTCCCTCATCAGGGAGCGCATCAACTGCATCCTGTATAGAAGGATAATCACCTGCATTCACAACATTACCAGAAATGAAAGATGACGGGATATTATTTGAATTTTGACATGAAAAAAGCAAAAACAAAATGAAAAATACATACATTAATAAATTTCTTAACTTCATCACTTTCTCCTGTATTTAACCTGATATATTCATAAATTTTATTTTTATTGTGAATATTCTATATACATACATATATTTAAGTAGAACTAAATTTGTCATGTCGAGCGAAGTCGAGACATCTCATTTTTTGAGATTTCTCAACTACGTCCCCCCGCCATCGGCGGCGGGACTCCGTTCGAAATGACACCCTCACATACGCTCAAATTTTATGAATAATGCAGATTAAAAAGTGTTCTTATCTTTTTCTTAAAAATAAAAAAAATTTAATAAAAGTCAAACATAAACTCAACAATTTTTGAATATTTTAAAATAACTATATTTTTGTTTCATTTGGTAAATGTATTCTTCTTGACAATTTGAGTAGATTATATTAATTTTATTAAAAATCAGTTTCAAAAAAAGTTATGAAAATAATAACTGAACTTATTAATTCGGTCAAGAATAAAGATTGTGAGGTTAAGGAGGTCTATACATTTGCGCGTTTTTCAATGGTCGTAAGCAGAAACTGTGGAATAGCATCAGTTTTAAAGGATGCTTACTGCAGCCACGAAGGTGTCAAAGATGCTGGAAAACTTTTGGAAAAATCAGCCATTGAATTGGCTGAGTATGCTCTATCGGATGATATTTTAGAAGCATCAATTGGCACTTCAGCGATAAATTCTCTAATCGATATACATGAAGAAGAATGTGTCGAGATTAATGCTTACGATATAATTGCAGATAAAGGTAAAGGTAAAAATGTTGCACTAATAGGTCATTTCCCTTTTGTAGAAAAATTAAACGATAAAGTGAATAATCTCTGGGTAATAGAAAAAAGTACGCAGCCCGGAGATTCAGAAGAACGTGAAACGAAAGATATCCTTCCGAACTGCGATGTAATCGCAATTACAGGGACAACTATAATAAATCACACACTTGAAGATATATTGAGTTACTGTAAAAAAGACAGTTTAAAGATATTGTTAGGACCATCCACTCCTATGAGCCCTATTCTATTTAGTTATGGAATAGATGTCATTTCGGGAACCAAGATAGTAGATAAGGATAAAGTTTTTAATTATTTCAGTCAGGGCTCGGGATTTCAGGGAATTTCTGGAGTGAGGTTGTTGACAATGATTAAAAAATGATATGCAATTAGTCAATAACCTGAAAATTGCAAACAAAAAAAATACCATTATCTTCCATAAGTTTCGGGGACATCCATTTGGGACAATGACAAAAGGGTCAATTTTTATATAGCACCGGTTTGGTTTAAAAAAATTTTTATTTGTATTAATTTTAAAGATTCTACTACAATTTTCAGATAATAATAAAATTTATTCTTCTATGACTGATTTCTGCCACTGGTATAATATTTTGCCAAATACATCGTGATGTCTAAAAGTGATAGTATGTTTGTTATCGATTTTTGATACCTTAACAGAAAGGAATCCCCCAATATTAATTCTATAATACGGCTGCTTATCTGGAGGCCATCGGGGAGCCGACTTCGGAGATTCGCTGATGCCTTCAGCATGCTTATCTGATATACTGCCGCTTGAAAACTCCATAATTCCGGTTTCGTCAATCGAATGGTACTGCCAGTGACGGTCACCGCAAACTATGAAAAAATTTCCCCCTGCATTTTCTTTTACCCATTTAAGAAATTCTCTTCCCTCAGTCCAGAAACCTCTCTGGTTTGCGTGGTTGTCTATTTTTGTCTGTCTGTCAGGACCAACTATCGGTGTGGGTGATATCAGAACTTTGAATAACGCATTACTGTTTTTAATTCCCTCTTTTAGCCATAATTTTTGTTCTCTTCCCCATATGGATTTTTCAGGACCATCAGGCATAGTGTTAGGGGAGCGGTAATCTCTCCCTTCAACCAGCCAGATTTGGAGTCCTTCACCCCATCGAAAAGTCCTGTATGTTTTATCACTCATCGGGACTTGTTCTTTAAAGATAGTCACACCATCTTTATGTGAAATCCCCGGAAAATCCCGATGAGGGTCGCTGTCATTCCACCTGTAATCGTGGTCGTCCTTCTCGAAATAAACAGGCACAGTCTCAAATAAAGATACTACAGTAGGTAAAGAATACATCCTATGCCAGTGAAAACGAGCCACTAATGGTATTTTCGCTATAGGTGGGTCAGAATCGTAATATACATTATCACCAGTGCATACCAGAAAATTAGGGTTCAGATTTTTCATTGAAACATATGTATTGAAACCATCATCCCTATCAATACTCCTTACAGCCTGTCCGGTTATTACCGTAAACAGAATGTCATCCCAAACATCAGGCTCTGGAGCAGTAATAAATCTTCCAGCAGCACAGAGTCGAGTTTGTTTACCTGTAATGTCAGCCGTTTCCACCTGATAAAAATAGGTAGCAGCAGGTTTAAGATTTCTTATATTAAATTGATAACAAAAATCGCTTGATTCATCCACACTTGCCCACTCAGTCGATTTTTTAGAGTTCTTTTCTTCTCCATAGTGCATTCGAACCATTCCGGGTGAGCCCGGACATTCACCAACAAAACCTGGATCCGGTCCCCGATTAGTAGGTTTTCCAGTGTCAGCCCAGTCTCCAGAATCAGTATTACGTGTTGGAGATATGGTGAGTCGGACCCAAACTACTGCTGATGTGGAGGTAACTTCCCCAACTTTTGCACCCTGGGCAGTATAAGGGGCATTCACTTGTGAACACAGAAAGGAAAAAATTATTAATGTTAAAACAGGAAATATTGAAAATATAAAATAAATTTTTTTTCTTACCATTGTCGATACCCTTCCTTAGTTAAGCATTTTTATATTTAATGACTTAAAGAATTTTTAAAAAAGAATATGCATATAGTTTTTTATAATTACCAATATTTTTCCTGCATTTTTTGTGCCTTTATTATATGCTCTTCGTGAGTGGCGATTTCGAACTCTTTTAAAGCATCAGCAATTTTAACATCGGGAGAAATGCTTTCGATTATTGCCCATCCTTCATCATGAAACATTTTAATGCGAATCTCCTTGGCATATTTTGCTCTCAATGCGTCAAAGTATTTTATATAAGGCCAGCAATGAATAAAAGCTTTTTCCAGATTAACAGGAGCACATACCCAATCTCCGTATCTCCCGGTTATAGCCAATTCTTCACCGGTAATATCAATAATTCTTGTTGGGTCCTGCCTTGTGCTCGTAGTAATACAGTATTTATTAATCCACGCAAGGGTATTAAGCATTTTTCCGCCCGCAAATGCGGAAGGCCAGAATACAATCTCTGCACCTGATTTTCTGAGATACCGCCATCCCTTATGCCAGTTCACATCAAAGCATATCTGTATTCCAATTGTACCGAAATCAGTTTTAAACACCGGAGGCTCAGGAGGACCGGGAGATACGCCACTCTCCATCTCTGAAACAGTAGGACGAATCTTACGATACTCACCAACCACTGTCCCATCACGATTAATAACAACTGCTGAATTGTAGAAACGACCATTTTCTTTTGTGTAAATAGGACAAATGATATAACAGTGATATTTTTTTGCATATTCTGCAAACCTTTTGGTAATTGGACCTGGAGCAACTTCTGCACATTCTGACAATGGAGGATTTTTTGCAACCTTAATAAACGGAAATATCTCAGGAAGACAAACAATATCAGGCTGATAAGGAACAAATTCCTCCATTGTTTTTAATACCTTTTTTATCATTTCTTCAAAAGTTTTTGCTTCAAGACTTTCAAGGGACAAACTTGCAATCCAAACCTCTCTGGGCAGTCTTTCACTTATTTTAATGCTCTTTTCTGATGCCCAACTAAAAGTTGATGCCCCCAAAATACTTACTCCCAGACCCGCTGAAGTTTTCTGAATAAATCCTCGACGTGTTATCTTTTTTTTCTCTTTCATAAAACCTCTAATGTTATTTTTTATAATTTTCTAATTATTTTACATCAATTACCATCTCTGCGAATTCTCCAAGATGTTTGCCATTCATAGTTACATCCGCACAGATGATTTCTCGTTTTATGCTCTCATTTTTATGATTAACTTTTATGGTAAACGGTATCATATCGGAAGATTTTGTCAAAACTTTATAAATCTTTGACTGTTGATTACAAGTAACATTATCCGAATATCTCAAAGTAATCTTAAATTCTGAAGGGGTATCCAGATGATTCATAATATTAACGTTAACTGTAAATTCTTCATCGGGTTTAACTTCAATCCTGTATGGATAAAAATGAACCCACAAAGGGTCCATACCCATATTAGCATCCGGCTGGTCTATAATCTCTTTAAATAAAGCGGTTAATTTTTCTGCCCAGTCCTGGTACATTTCAAGTTCTTCTCGAGTGACTGAAAATGGAAAATAATGTGATGGAACAATCACATCTACCTTGAGGTCCAGCAGGTCTTTTGATATCTTTAAATAACCATCATCCTCTCCAATAAAATATCGGTTTCTCGGAATAACCGGGCTGTTCATAGGCCGCACGCCGTCAGCCGGATGCCAGATATTATCGCCGCTGAGCAAATATCGTTTCCCCTCATCCTCAATCATTAAACCCTGATGGTAAAAAGTCTGTCCGGGCATATGAAAAAAATACAACTTAAGACCTTCCCATTCGATTGTCTCACCATCTTTTATCACTCTGTCTGCCTTAATCGGAAATGGTATCAAGCAGGGGAGTGTGTACCTTTCAGGATTCTCGAAAACATCCAGCATCTTCTCAAATATCCATATTTCTGTCTCAATCGTAATTTCATTGCTGTTCATTCGAAACAAAAGTTCTGGCGTTCGAATGTTATGGTCATCATGATAATGGCTGTATGTTACAGCATCGATATGTTCAATGTTATATTTCCTTATAAACTCGCGCATTCTCGGAACATCAATATATCCATAACCATAAATGATTGCCCTTCTATTATCTGAAACCAATGCGTATGAAGTAGAGCCGAGATAAACAATATGTTTTGAGACACTGAACATCTCCTCGCTGGTTCTCCTTTTGCGATTTGGGTTTACCAGTTTAGTCAATTCTTCATATCTTTCCTCCAGTTTTTCAATTGCGGATATGGGATTGTTCATTGTTTCGCCGTGAGAAGGGAGAAGAATATCGGGTTTCTCATTCTTAATATTTTTAAATGACTCGAGCGATGCTCTGATTCCAGGCGGAGGTGGATTGTAATTCCAGTGAAGGTCGTAATAATTTGTAACCTTTCCCGGAGCAGAAATCAAATCATTGCTGAAAATTGCCGTTTTCCCATCGACATTAACAATATATGATACAGCACCATCGGTATGACCCGGAGTCAGCAAGACCTTAATCGCATAATTCCCAATATTTATTACATCCCCGTCTTTTACTGTCTGTGATACCCTGACATTTTTTCTAATGGTATTGAAATGTGAGCGAAGGTTATAATTAATGTAAATATGCACATTTTCCCAGAAATCTTCAGCATCGGTGATAAACTGTTTTTCTCCATCGGGAATATATAAATCGAAATCTCTATTTTTTATATCTACAAGTCCCTGAATCTGGTCACGATGGTGATGAGTGATAAATACACTGCTAATGCGCTCCACACCTGCTTTAGATAGATTATTTAGAATCTTACCCGAACCGAAATCTATTAATATTCCATCATTATTATCTTTTATCAGATAGACATTACAGCAGTCTTTATATAAATAGAGATTATCGGAAATTTTTACAAATTCATTGTTCCTTTCAGAATAATTTTCACAGTTAAAATAAATGAAAAGAACAAAAAAGATTGCGACTACGGACATAAAAATTTTCCTCATTTTTTCACCTAATATAAAATTTATAATTTACTTTCTTTTGAAAAAGTTATTAAAATATCTCTCCATAATCAACCTCAATTCCTTTATCAATCTTTCTATAATAAACAATCTTAATACCTATATGTTCTGGTAAAGCTGCTTTTGCCTCGTATGTACGGGGCTTTATAGATACTGGAACATCGCCTATATATCCATCAATTCCTTTTGACTCTTCATCCGGCTCAGATAAACGATAACTGGTTCCTATAATCTCTGCACCTTTCTTAAGTATTGCCTCCTGAAATCTGAGTCCGACAAAAGTTTTCACAATCACCAAATCTCTTACCCATTGTTCTACAATTTTTTGGTCAATTTTATCCATTGAATTCTTTAAATTTTTTAACATTTGCAGGATTTTCTCAGTAGCATTCTTGATTGCATCAGGTTTTTTCTCTAAATACCAATTTTCCCATTCATTCAATGACTTCCCAGTAAATTGCTGGATAAGCTCACTCATTTGACCAACAATTCTTGGTCTTGTTCCTTGTGCATATTGATTTGCCAAGTTGATAAGGGGAGCGGCGTACTTGGGAAACTCAGGTGATTCTATGTCCAAATATCTTTGAATTTCACTTATACTAAATTTTACTTTCATATAATTACTTAGTAATAGATTCTTGCAAAGCAAGGAATTTCGATTTGTATTTGTAATACCTCGATAGGTCTGCTTTTCCAAGCCCAAATTTAATAAGATGAGCATTTAAAAAAGTCTTGTTCCGCAAATAGAGATAACAGAGTAAGTTATTTTTTTCATCGTACTTTACAGCGTCAAATTTTATGAATACTTTTTGTCCTTTCGTTTTTTCTTTTAAAAATTTGATTGCCTCTTCATTCTTTTCTGGTTTCTCTTTCACGCCCAATAATCTGATTTTTACTCCATTATTTAAAATCAATAACTCAGGAGAGACTATTTCTTTTACTGTATAAAATTTCTCCCTTTCTGAATGGGAATTATCTATCCTTGAGCCAAACCTCAATTTTCTTGGGTCAATTTTCTTATCAAACTTTATTGGGTCTTTGAAAATATAAGGTAGATTTTTAGTCTCTTCTTTAAAGTCTGTTTTTACCTCTTCTTTTTTGATTATCTTGAAAGCTGCATCATTAAAAATATAGCCTTGTTTTACTCCCAATTTTTCCTCTATAACTGGCAGAAAATCTTCATTTATTTCATACCCAATAGAATTTCTTTTCAAGTTTCTAGCTGCTAAAGATGTTGTTCCACTTCCCAAGAAAGGGTCTAGAACTGTATCTCCCAAAAAACTAAACATTTTGATAAGCCGTTTTGGCAATTCCTCAGGAAACATTGCCAAGTGCTTATCCTGTTTTTCACCAGGAAAGTTCCAATGTCCAGTAAAGTATTGATTCCATTCTTCATGGATCAATCTTGATTGTTCTTTAATCTCTTTAGAAACTTTTGGTGGATTCCCATATTTTTTAAAAATCAGAATGAATTCATAATCTAATTTAAGAATCCCACTTCTTGGATAAGGAAAGGAACCCATTACCGTTGCCCCACCAGTAGTATGGCAAGTAGTAACTTTTTGCCAGATGATTGCTCCCATATAATCAAAACGCGAACTCTCACAAAACTTAATTATCTCTGTTCTTATTGGTATAACCTTATATCTTCCATAATAAACTGAACGAGCAAATTGGTCACCTATATTAATACATAAACGACATCCTTTATGTAGAATCCTTTTGCATTCATTCCAGACCAAATTAAGATTGTTGACATATTCCTCATAAGTATTATTGAACCCTATCTGTTCCCCGTTTCCATAATCTTTTAGCTGCCAGTAAGGCGGAGATGTGATAATAAGATGGATTGATTCATCCGGAACTTCCTTCATTCTCCTTGAATCACCAATTATTATTTTGTGAAAGGTCTTCATAATAATCACAATTTAATGCTTAAAAAACTATTTTGCTTACACTTTTTATATGAAAAAATATATAAGGATATATCCATATTGGATGGGGATAATCTTCTAAATAAAATAATATATTATTAGTGAACTTTGTTTTTTAATTTTTCAATACAATATATATCATTTTTCATTACTTTTCAAGGGGATTTGCTTTTTTTATACTTAATCTCTTTCTCTTACATATCTATTTTACAACTTAAATTTATCCCATCTAAATTAATCATTCAGGTCTTTTTCTATTTTGTTTTTCAGTTGCGCGCTTAATATACGAGTCATAGGTAACAAGTTCAAATTCTTCTATAACCTGAGCCACGGCAACATCAGGAGACCTGCTTTCAAGGGTAAACCATCCTTCAGGATGATAGATTTTTACATCTACCTTCTCAGCATATTTTTCCTGTATTGCCTTAACTTTTCCCCCTTGATAATCCCAATGGAAAACTTCTTTATCCAGATTAATGGGTGCACAAACCCACGACTGAAGTCTCCCACTTGTGAACAGTTCATCACCGGTAATATCAATAATCCTAGCCGGTGCTCTCCATGTGCAGCTCACAATGTAATAATTATTATTCCAGGCAAGAGAATTTAGCATCCTGCCCCCTGCAAATGCTGAGGGCCAGAATATTATCTCCGCACCTGAATCTTTCAAAAAGCGCCATTTATCCGGCCAGTTTGCATCAAAACAAATTAATATACCGATTTTTCCGAAATCAGTTTTAAACACTGGAGGATTAACTGGACCGGGAGTTACACCACCTCTCATCTCACTCTCTGTTGGATGAATCTTGTGATACTCGCCCACCACATTACCATCCCGGCTGATAAGAACAGCAGTATTATAAACATAATCACCTTTTTTTGTATGAAGAGGACAAATTACGTAACAACTATTTGTCTTTGCAAATTCTGCAAATCTTCTAACTATTGGTCCAGGAATAATTTCGGCTCTTTCTGGAATGGGTGGAAGACCGGAAATCATAGCATCCGGGAATATCTCGGTAAGGCAAATTATATCTGGCTGAAAAGGAACAACTTCTTCCATTCTTTTCAGCATTCTTTCAATTCTTTCTTCCTGCGTATTATTCCTGAGATTATAAAGAGTGATACTGGCTGCCCATACTTCTCTCGGTAATCTGGAACCTCTACTACTTTTAACATTTTTAAGACTTTCCTCAAATACCGAACTAAAACTCGATTTACCTATTATACCCAAACCCAGGCCCACAGTAGTCTTTTGTAAAAAACTTCGGCGGTTTATATATTTTTTCTCCTTCATAAAAACTCTCCTGAATATTTATTCTTATGAAAAGAACTTAAAAGCTTTTAATTTCGATTCATATCATTTTTTCTCCGGACCATATATAATTCTGCCTGGCTTTGCACCTGTATGCTCGCTATTTTCAATAACCATTTTCCCATTTACAATCAGATAATTTACTCCTACGC
This sequence comes from bacterium, assembly GCA_030616165.1. Classification (GTDB taxonomy): domain Bacteria; phylum SM23-31; class SM23-31; order JAUVVT01; family JAUVVT01; genus JAUWXV01. The sequence continues at coordinate 9,851 of JAUWXV010000065.1, forward strand.
TGTACTGGTGCGGATTTTCGAATGTTGCGTTATCTATTATTTTATCATAATCGAAAACTACAACATCCGCAAACATTCCTTCTTTTAATAATCCTCTGTCTTTTAAACCAAGACGTTGAGCCGCAAGAGATGTCATTTTGCGTATTGCATCTTCAAGTGTAAGCACGTTTTCTTCCCTGACATATCTGCCCAGAATCCTCGGAAATGTACCGTAATATCTTGGATGCGGTTTTCCCCTTCCTAATATTCCTTCTAACTTCACTGACGAACCATCAGAACCAATACTTAACCAGGGCTGTGCCATTGCTAATTTCTTGTTTTCTTCAGTCATCGTAAAGAATACTCCTGATACAGTCCCATCCTCTTCTAACAATAAATCAAAGTAATTATCAATTGGGTCTGCATTTTTTTCTTTTGCAATCTCAAGTAAATTTTTCCCTTCGAGATGCTCATTTTTTTCACTCTGAACTTTCGCAATACGAACATTTGACATATACTCCTCGATACTATCAAATCCTGTATCACCGGTTCTCATATCATCTTTAATTCTCTGCCTCGTCTCTGGATTTTTAATTCGTTCCAATATATTTTCAGTTCCCCCTTCACGAGCCCAGTCAGGAAGAAGTATGGTAATGGTCGTTGACCCTGCAATGTAAGGATATTGGTCAACTGTGATGTCAACTCCTGATTTTCTCGCCTCATTTATCTTTTTAATTGCTTCCGTCATTTTATACCAGTTTTTTTTCGCTGAGGCTTTAAAATGAAAAATCTCTACCGGGATATCTGCTTCTCTTCCAATTCTTATTGCTTCATCAAGTGATTCTAATAGTGTTTCGTCCTCGCTTCTAATATGCGTTGCATAAATCCCTCCATATTCCGATACTACCTTTGCAAGTTCAATAATCTCTTCGGTGCTAAAAAACATATCGGGAATATAAAGCAGACCGGAAGATAATCCAATCGCTCCTTCATCCATTGCTTCTCTGACTAATCTCTTCATTTCTTTCATTTCTTCATCGGTCGGTGCACGATTTTCCTCTCCGATAACACATTGCCTGACCTGACCTAAGCCAACATAGGAAGCAATATTAACCGAAATTCCACTACCTTCAAGAACACTGAAATATTCACTTAGAGTTTTCCAGGTCAATTTTAATCCCAACCTTTCAAGTCCTTTTTCCATCGATTTCACAGCCTCTCCAAATACCGGTCCTGCTGATTCGCTCTCCCCAATTACTTCAAGTGTCACACCCTGCCTCACCTTACTCTGTGCCGTTCCGTCAACAAGGAGAGTATAATCGGAATGAGTATGCATATCGATAAATCCCGGCACAACGTATAATCCTTCCGCTGATATTTTCTTGTCTGCCTGTGAACCCGAAAGCTTCCCAACTTTCGCAATCTTATCATCTATAATACCCACATCAGCATATCTCCACGGATTCCCCGTACCATCGATTAACTTACCACCTGTAATCAATATATCAAATTTTTCAACTCTTGCACAATTATTAATGATAACTAAAAAAAATATCAATATACCCAAAATAAATCTTATTCTATTCATAATCCACCTCACTTAAACTTGTGTTATTAAATTGTTAACGTTCAAAATATTTCAAAATCACATCAGCCAGTTTTTCTCCTCCAAATCGGACAGTATCATCAACCGGCATTTTCAGTTTTCTTTCCATCCTCTTTATCTCTTTCAAAGCCTCATCTTCAGGTACATTCTCTGTTATAAGGTTCATCCCAATAACTCTGCTTTTCTTATAAAGTCCTACAACCATTTCATGCAGTTTGATTATAGATTCGAAATCGTGAATAGGGTCTCCAAAGTGGTCAATTGTTCTTCCAATTTCATGACATAAAATCATAGCATCAGGCATAACTCCGTGAATCAGCCCCATCGTAACGCTTGAATAACCTTGATTTGTTAATGCTCCCTGCCCCTCGATAAAGATATAATCGTGTCTTCTTGCCGATTTTACAACCTCGAGTTCCATTACCCCTGCAACAAAATCACTCTTTACAGCATCAATGGCAACGCCTTTCCCCCCTATCAACATACCGGTTTGACCGGTCGCTATAAAATCGGCACGCTTACCCATCTTTCTAAAAACTCTGTAAATTTCAAAAACTGCTGATTTTTTACCTATTGCACAATCCGTTCCTATAGACAGTATAACCTTGGATTTTATCTTCTTCCATTTTCCACATGCAACATGGTAAATATCCGGAGGCTTTCTTAAATCAATCACCTCTACACCATATCGACGTGCATATCTAATTATATCCTTATCGTCTGTTAAAAAAGTGTGCAGTCCATTTATCACATTCAATTTATATTTAATTGCCTTAATTATAAATTTTTTCCATTCCTCCGGCAATACTCCTCCAACCAATGCAATCCCGATAACAAGTGTATCTGGATTAAACTTAAGACCCTCTTCGATAGACGAAATTATGGGGATATCACCTCCGTATCCAACAACTTCTTTGCAGATTTTTCCGGCAAGAGTGCTGTCAATAACAGCCACAACCTGCTCAGGGATATATCTCACAACTCCGTGAGCAGTTTTACCATGCGCGTCTGTGAACATCCCTTCTGCAAGAACAAGCATCCTTCTTCTTTTTCGCATAGAAAAAGATATATTTTTATAATTTTTATATTATGCTTAAATTACTTCAAAAAAATCAATTTTTTGGATTTTATAAAATCTTCTGTACTTATCATGTAAATATATATACCACTTGCAACTTTAATGTTACTGTCATTTGTTCCATCCCATTTGACTGAATGATATCCAGCATGTTTTCTTTCATTTACCAATGTCTTTGTCTTTTCTCCCAATAAATTATAAATTTGAATAGTAATGAAAGATTCTTTCGGTAGTTGATATTTGATTTTTGTTTCTGAATTAAATGGATTGGGGAAATTTTGGAATAATGAATAATTATCGGGATTATTAACCGTAACGCTTATTATTTCAGAATATTCATATGAACCATCAAAATCAATTTGTTTTAAGCGGTAATAAATTTTACGAGTTTTTTCAATATCATCTGTAAATTGATAATTACACTGTTTCATAGTAGTTCCATTACCCTTAACAAATCCAATTTTTATAAATTCATATCCAACGTAACTTTTTTCAATTTCAAAACCTAAGTTATTAGTTTCTGAAGACGTTGTCCATTCGAGAACCACTCCGTTCTTAACATCTGTTCTTAATATAAAAGACAAAAGTTCCACAGGAATAACATTTGGGTTTGTCGAATCAACGAGCGCCCAGATTGAAAAATTATCAACTATTGCTTTAGCTGTCATATTTACCCTATCAATTATAGTAGGAACCTTACACCATATCAACTCATCTGTCTTAAAATACGCCAATACCAACATATCAGCATGTTCTGAACTTAACCCTGCAGCAGAAAGGTTTTCATCTGTATATTTAATTTCTAATTCAGCAACGAATGATTCCGTAATATCTGTTTCAATATAATAATATGCAGCAACACTACCCTCAGTTTTTGCATAATTTGAATCAGCCGCTAAAGTGTCAGGAAGTGATGAACCCATATCAGTAATGGTAATGGTCTTTCCAGCATTACTCCCACCTGAAAGAAATAGTATTGTTACTTTTGTATCATCTATAAAATCCACCTCTACTATGTCTGTATTTGTTGCTATACGTTTCTCAACTGGTATATTTTGACTCTCCTGTGAAATAGGAGCGTTTATCCAACCAACAGTATAATAATTAGAAGAAGCATATTCTTCTATAATTGGATGAGAATTATCGCCCAAAAATACATTTTTAACCACTATGGCAGCTTTATCACTCGTAGTAAAACTGCTTGTTGTTTTCAACTTTATTATTCCTGCCAAACCTTCACCTTCTGGAGTATCAGCATCTGATACATTAGATGTATCTGAAAAAATTCCAGCAATACTGATTCTTTTAAAATTCCCATCATCAGTTCCAGGTATTGTATTTGAAAATAAATCTATATCTGCAAATATATTCTCCTTATTTAGAATATTCATTTCAAAAGTATATGGGTTATATTCATAGACATCTACAAATTCAAGTTTCACCCAGCTTAATTCTTTAGGGTCTATAAGCAAATCAAACATATATAATACGATATTATAAACATTCTGTAAATAAACTTTAACATATATATCAGTATCAGGACCAATCCCAGTCAGAACATTATTTCCAGAATTTGATGTATTAGTAGGGAATTCAGTGTAAAGGTCAAGTGTTGCTTTAGCATTCGCATTGGGATATGTCATTTCAAGATTTAATATTCCATACCCATAAATATTATCTTTTCCTATTTCTCCCAAATCAACAGTTTGTGATTCAAGTAAATCTTTTAAATCTGTATTTGTTCTTGATGGGTCTTTTTCTAATAAAAGCGCTGCTGCTCCGGCAACATGAGGTGCTGATGCAGATGTTCCATAAAAAGGGTTTTCAGTGTAATTTGAAACTCCCGCTGGAGCAACTACATCGGGCTTTATTCTACCATCATTTGTTGGACCCATTGAACTGTAATCTTCAATAACATCATATATATAAGTTGTTGCTCCTACTGATAAAACTTCCTCTGCTGTTGCAGGATCGAGTATACTACTCTTATAACTAACTTCCTCATTTATAAATTCCAAATCATTTTCTGAACTGAAAATTTCGATTTTTGAATTTCCATCAGCACTTTTATTCCAAACAGCGAGATAATAAGTTCCATCCCTTTCTGCATTGTAATCTATCATTTCAACAGGAGGTTCATTACCTGTTTGAGATGTCTCACTTGAATCAACTATTACAAGATAATCACCATCTTCAAACCATAGATAAAAATCATAATCATTTGAGGAGTAAGGCCAATCATCCCAACTGAGATGTGCTTCGATATTTTCACCAATATTTACATTTTTTACTTTCAATACTTCAACATTATCATAAAATCTATGCCATCCATATATTTCAGTATTATTAAAATAACTCTCATAATGTTTATTTCTATGATTCCCAGCACTATTAACCCATAATATGCCATTATTAATTGCATTTATTGCTATATCACATATAGGCCCTGTTCCATCATAAGGTTGGTAAAAATAAGACATTGAATGGTTAATTATTTTAACACCTTGGCTAATAGCATAATCCACTGCATAACTTAGCTCAACTCCGGTGTTGAAATTGATTAGATATAATTGTGCATTTGGAGCAACATCATGTACAATTTCTGCAACAGCCGTTCCATGTTCATCACCTTCACCAGTGATATCTCCAGTCCCTGAAGTACTATTATAAAAAGATTTTGTAATAACATAATTAGGCAATTCAATACCCAATAAATCCTCATATCCTGTAAAACCACCATCAATAATTGCAACTTTAATTCCGTTCCCAGTGTAACCAGCAATATGAAATTCATCAGCGTTAATCTTTGCCACACCTTCACTAATTACATCAGGTATTGGTATTTTAGGAACACATATATATAAAACATAAGGCTCTTCGGACAACTTTTTTATATTTTTAATAGGTAACAACATCTGGACAATATTTTGAAAAACTCCGTAATAATCGTCTTTCTCAATTTCATATAAATCAAAATTAATCTTTGTAATATCTATTGGATTTCTAACATGGACTTCTACTTTTACCTTATCATTAACAAT
>JAUWXV010000230.1 GCA_030616165.1 bacterium
ATGAGTTTAATGAAGCAGAAGATGGTTTAAATATTCTCAGAGAGAAAAACATACCTCTTATTTTGTGTTCAAGTAAAACAAGATTAGAAATAGAGGAACTTAGATTCCGATTAAAGAATAATAATCCTTTTGTTGTAGAAAATGGGGGTGCTATTTTTATTCCGAAGGATTACTTTGAGAAGCCAATTGAAAAGGGTTTTATGCTTGGGAATTATTGGGTTATTGAAATTGGATTAGATTACTCTACTATCAGGAAAAAATTTCAAGAATTAAAAAAGATTGTTTCTTGTTCTATGCGTGGATTTGGTGATATGACTCTGGAAGAGATTTCAAATATTACAGAACTTTCAATTAAAGACGCAGAGAAGGCGTCAAAACGGGAATATTCCGAACCTTTCATATTGGATGAGAAGAGCGAAATAAAAAGAATTGAGCAATCACTGAGGGGAGAGCAATTTTTTTTAACTTGTGGAGCAAGATTTTTTCACCTGACAGGTCCCAACGATAAAGGAATGGCAGTGCGAATTCTCACAGATATATTTCAAAAAAATTATATTGAAAAACCATTGATAACAGTCGGAATAGGAGACAGTAAAAATGATATTCCAATGCTTAAAAATGTAATGCATCCATTTGTAGTTCAAAAAGCCGATGGAGTATTTGATATTGACATTGCTCTGTCGAATGTTAAATTGGTAGAAGGTATAGGACCAAAAGGGTGGAATAAGGTTATATATTCAATGTTTCAGTAATTAAGTATTATAAATTGATTTAAATAGGAAGGAAGTAAATTATGTCAGATTTTTATCATAATGGAGAAATTGCAACACTCCATTTACTTAAAAAAGATAACCTTGACCAATTGGAAAAAGATTTGCGTATTTTCGTTAAAGATAAACCGATAGCATTGATACTTCCATCCATATATGATGAATTGAGGGGTGAAGCGCTGCCAAGGATAATAGATGTTTTAATCGATGTTGATTACATTGATGAAATTGTTGTCACAATGGGTCGCACCAACAATGAGGAATTTAAGGAAGCCAAAGAGTTCTTTTCGAAACTTCCTCAGCGTTTAAATATAGTATGGAATACCGGGCCACATTTGGAGAAATTATATAATTTATTAAAAAAATCAAATATAGAAGTAGGGGAGGATGGAAAAGGAAGGTCGGTGTGGATGGCAATGGGATACATTTTATCTTGTGGAAATGCATCTGTTATAGCTCTCCACGATTGTGATATTCTGACTTACGACCGCGGTCTATTAGCCCGATTATGCTATCCGGTTGTAAATCCAATTCTTGATTATGAATACTGCAAAGGATTTTACGCTCGATTTAGCGACAAACTGTATGGTCGCGCTGTGCGGCTTTTTGTTGTGCCTCTTGTAAGGTCGCTGAAGATTCTTTTTAGTAATATTGATTTTCTTGAATTTATTGATAGTTTCAGATATCCTCTTTCAGGTGAATTTTGTTTTAATATAGACCTTGGAAGGAATATCCGCATTCCTAGCGATTGGGGATTGGAGGTAGGGCTTCTGGGTGAAATTTATCGCAACTGCGCCAAAAAGAGAATATGTCAGAGCGAACTTACGGATAGATACGACCATAAACATCAGCCTCTGATAGAGGGAGATATTACAAAAGGGATAGGTAAAATGAGTATAGATATAACAAAATCTATATTAAGAACATTAACCGGTTCTGGAGTTGTAATTCTTCCGGATTTTGACAGAACATTGAAGTCTGCATATTTGCGAACTGCACTTGATTTTGTGGCGAAATATGCTCATGATGCAGAAATTAATGAACTGGAATATGATAGACATGAAGAAGAGAGTATGGTAGATACGTTTGTAAAATGTATAATTCAAGGTGTTCAGGAGTTTTTCGATTTTCCTTTAGACTCTCCTTTTATTCCAAATTGGAACCGGGTTTTCACCGCTATACCGGATTTTGGCACACGTTTAATCAAAGCAGTGGATGAAGACGCAAAAAATGAATAATTCTTTATTTTAAGGAGATAGTATTATGAAATTTAGTACTGCGCTTCGTTCAGAAGCTCGAAGTAGAATAGAAAGTCTGGAACATGCCGATATTATTATTGGAATTCCCTGTTATAATAACAAAGAAACAGTAGGACGTGTTGTCAGAACTGTCCAACAGGGATTAAGTAAATACTATCGTGATTTAAGGTCTATTGTTATGGTTTCAGATGGTGGGTCTGTGGATGATTCAAGAGAAGAGGTTGAGCAGATAAAACCGAATCCGTGGAGTGAGACTCTTTGTGGGATATACCGTGGTATTCCAGGGAAAGGATGTGCTCTGAGGTCAATATTCGAAGCGGCAAAGTTTCTTAAAGTTCGTTCCTGTTTGCTTTTTGATGCAGATCTCCGTTCTATAACCCCAGAATGGGTTAAGAATATGGCTGAACCTATCCTTTCAGGGAAATATGACTATGTTTCTCCATATTATAGAAGATACAAGTATGATGGAACGATAACTAATTTAATTGTTTATCATTTGACGCGCTCACTTTATGGATTGCGAGTGAGACAACCAATAGGGGGGGATTTTGCATTATCCCTTCCTGTGATTGAAGATTTTTTGGAATATGATGTTTGGGAGACTGATGTAGGAAGATTTGGAATAGATATTTGGATGACTACAAATGTGATTGTCAAAAGATTCAGAATTTGTGAATCAAGGCTTGGGGTTAAAGTTCACGATGTTAGGGACCCAACCGAATCACTCGGTCCTATGTTCAGACAGGTATTGGATACTCTATTTGAATTGATGGAGGATTATGAGCCTGATTGGAGACGCATTAAGGGAAGCGAATCAGTAGATATATTGGGTGAAGTCTCAGATTTAAAACCAAAACCCTTTGAAGTCAATCATGCAGCATTAGTTGAAAATTTCAATATAGGGTATGAGCATTTTGGTCCTCTATGGGAATCTGTTTTAGAACCTGAAAATTTCCAAAAACTTCGTGAACTTACAAAATTGAAAGCAGATGAGTTCATTATGGATGCAGAATTGTGGGCGAAAATATTATATAATTTTTCTGCAGTATTTCATAAGTGGAGAAAAAATCGTTTTAAACTTGTTACATCAGTGACTCCGTTGTATAATGGCAGGGTAGCTTCATTTGTGAACACAACAAGAGATATGGATGATTTGGAAACAGAAAAAGTTATCCAGAAAGATGCCCAAATATTTGAAGAAATGAAGGACTATTTAATTAAGATTTGGGATTCGATTTAAAAGCTATATTGGTATTCACAAACAGAATAATATTTTTTGATTTATAATTTAACCAACCAATATATTTTTTACATATAGAGACTGCTGAAAAAGTAGATTACCACGTTGTCCCCTTACAGTTGCGGGGGAACTTCTCGTAATGACACATTGATTGTTGTCATTACAATTCAAGATTTGATGTGTAGCAATCATAGAGTAAAATTGAACAATTTTTTTTTAAGCAGTCTCATATATTATATTTTATAGGTTTTAACCAGGGGAAAGTTAAAAAACAATATCTAACTCGAATTAATTAAAAAATGGAGAAAGAGAAATGGGTGGAAAGAGCTTTAATTTGATTCCGAAGGAGGTTACGCCAGTAAATACAAGGTACCGCCGTATCCATACAAAGATACCAGTTCCGGAATCTATAGAAATACTTAAGAAATTACAAAAGTTCGAACCGTACTCAATGAGCGGTCAGCCTCTTGTTATTTGGAATAGGGCATCGGGTGTAAATGTTTATGACAAATGGGGTAATATTTGGCTGGATTGGAGTTCGGGAGTATTGGTTACTAATACTGGACATTGCGCACAGGAGATTAAAGAATCTATAATAAAGCAGGCCGAAAAAGGTTTGATTCACAATTATTGTTTTCCAAGTGAAATTAGAGCAAATCTTGCAGAAAAATTGATATCTATTACTCCCCCTGAATTGGATAAGATTTTTTTCCTTACCACCGGTTCAGAAGTGACCGAGAATGCAATAAAGTTGGCAAGAACTTATGGTCAGAAGCGCTTTGGAAAGGAAAAGATATGTATAGTATCATTTGATAAGGCATTTCACGGAAGAACTCTTGGAGCTCAGATGATAGGAGGGATACCAGCACTTAAAGAATGGATTGTGAATCTTGATAAGGATATGGTTCAGGTTCCTTTCCCTGATGGATTCAGGACAAAAGATACAGGTTTTGGGCTCTTTTTAAAATCGTTAGAGGAACTCAATATAGAACCTTCAAGGGTTGCCGGGATTATCCTTGAGACCTATCAGGGAGGAAGCGCAAGTTTTGCCCCAAAAGAGTATATTCAGCAATTATCGAAGTGGTGTAAAGAGAATAATGCACTTTTGATATTTGATGAAATTCAGGCGGCTTTTGGAAGGACAGGAACTATGTTTGGATTTGAACATTATGATGTTATACCAGATTTAATGTGCTGTGGTAAAGGGATAACCAGTTCCCTTCCACTGTCTGCTGTTATCGGGAGAGCAGAAATAATGGATATATATGCTCCGGGCGAAATGACAAGTACACACAGCGGAAACCCAATATGCTGTGCAGTTTCTATTGCAAATATTGACAAGATTTTAAGGGAAAATTTGGTTGAAAATGCAAAGAATATGGGTGATGTCTTGTTTGAGGGGCTTGATAAATTGAAAAACAAGTATGATTCTGTGATAGGTGCAGTACATGGGAAAGGATTAGTTGCAGGAGTTCAATTGGTTAAACCTGGTGGAATTGAACCTGATGGAGACCTGGCTTTTGATGTAGTTTCAAGATGTGTTGAAAAGGGACTGCTGTTTTTTGCGCCGGTTGGATTCGGAGGAGCAACAGTAAAGATATGTCCTCCACTTGTTATTACGGAAGAGGCAATTATGGAGGGTCTGCAGGTAATTGATGAGGCTTTCGAGGAGGTTTTATCAGGGGGAAGGGAGTAATGGAGAATCTTATCTTTTAAAAGATTAACCGCAGGGACGCATAGAAACAGAGAGAAAATATTTTATCCACAGATTACACAGATTAAGAGAGAGTGGAAATATAAGATAAAAATGGATATTACTATTTTGGATATTAACAGGTTGATATAAATAGATATAAATTTTTATTTATTCAATCTGTGTAATCCGTGGTTCGTATTATTTTTTTCGCGTCTTCTGCGGTGAAAAATAATTTAAATAAAAAAAAGAGGCGAAAAATGAGCAGTTGGGATGGAAGATTGGACGTAGTTTTAGTTGGGGGCGGAATGATCAGTATTGAGGTAATTTTACCGACATTGTTTCAGGAGAGAAGGGAAGGAAGAATAGGAAAGATTTCGGTCAGCAGTCTTGATGGGAAATCGATAAAGCGTGTTCAGGAGTTTTTTCCTGGCGAAGAAATTATTTCTTATCCCGATCCCGATAAGGTTGAGGATGAGAATAAGCCATATCCCGATGAATTCAAGAAAGCCATTGATGGACTCGGAAAATATGGATTTGTTATAGTTGCTACCCCTGACCATTTTCATACTCCCGTGATTCATTATGCCCTTGAAAAGGGGAAGGATGTTGTTTGTGAAAAGCCATTGTGCCTGAAGGTTAAGGAAGTTTGGGATATATATCAGAAAGCCCAGGAAAAGGGGTTATATGTCTATACAGACTATCATAAAAGACATGACAGGGCAGTAAGAGGGGTAAAATACAGGATTGGGAAAGGTGATTTAGGAGAGATATTATACG
>JAUWXV010000139.1 GCA_030616165.1 bacterium
TTCTCCATCATCAAAAAATCTGATTAATCTTGCCGGACAAACGTTTGCACATCCCCCACAGCCTATACACTTCTTTTCATCAACTTTTATTTTTCCTCTAAAATCGTCTGCAGGTTCACGAGGTTCAAAAGGATAAGGAAATGTCACCCGCAGATTACTGAAACAAATTACGGCTTCTTTTGCTTTTGCTCTGAACATTTTATTTCCTGATATTTTTTTTAAGGTTTAAATAGATTTTAAAAAACTATGCACCAACAAGTGCAAAAGCAAGACCTGCAAATGCAAAAAATATTACCAAACCAAAATATTTTACTGATTGGTCGATTCTTAATCTTGGATTTACTGAATCAACAACGCCAACAATAAATACAAAAATTACAACTTTTATCAAATTGACAATAATATTTAAAGGTGCAAATTGGAAATAGGGCCAGTGTAAAAATATCGAAAAAAACAGCTATGCAAAAATTAATTCTTTTACATAAAATGACCATTTAAAAAGTGCCAATCTCGGTCCACTCTGCTCTATAAAAGGTCCCCCCATTATTTCAGTTTCGGCTTCTACAATATCAAATGGAAGTTTAGCAAGTTGAGTTAAGATAGCAAGAAATAAAGCAATCCCGGTAATCGCCATAGAAACTGATAATCCATGATTAACTTGCCATGCTACCATATCAGCAAATGACAGTGAACCAGCTTTTATACCGGCAGTTATCAATGCAATTACAATTACGGGCTCAACCGTTAAAACCATCATCATCTCTCTTGCAGAGCCAATCACCGCATATGGATTCTCAGAAGATACTCCACCCATCATTATCATAACTGTACCAAGAGTCAATAGATAAATAAAAACTATTGTATCACCAGCAATATTAAGAGGTGCTGTAATACCAAAAGGTGTAAGAAGTGCCAGTAATAAGGTTACCGAAAAACAAATAAGAGGTGTATATTTAAACAATATATTATCTGAACTTGTTATCTCTTCTTTTCCAAAGAGTTTTAATAAATCATAATACGGCTGAATTAATGGGGGTCCAATCCTCGACTGAACTAAAGCCTTTGTTTTCCTTATTATTCCTTCAAGAAGAGGGGATAAAATTATGACAAGTACAAGATTAAATATGCATAACCCCAGAACTTTCACAATTATTCCTCCAAATTATAATTTCAAGTAATAAAAAAATTTTCCCTTTACGGGGTATATCAACGTTTATATTTATTTCTTGAAAGTTCTTCAAGTTCTTTTTTTGTATATATTTTTACTTTCCCTGTCTTAACATCAACGGTTTCCATCCTTTCTGTGCAGGAAAAACAGGGGTCATAACTTGCGATAGAAATAGGAACATCTGCGATAGTCTCATCAAGAATCATCCCAGGAACAGCCTGAAGGTTTTGATACGTGGGTGCTCTTGCCTTCCATCTATATGGTTTATTATCGTCACCGGTCATAACAAAATGATGGGCTTCCCCTCTTTGTGCCTCAACCGATGATACACCTATTCTATCGGGTGGTATAGGTTTATCTATTTTTGCCATTAAGGGTCCATCAGGCATTTCTCTAAGACACTGCTTGATAATTTCAACCGATTCGAAAACTTCTTTTATTCTTACAAGAGTTCTGGCAAGAATATCCTCACCAGTTTCCACAACTTTATTCACCTGGACCATATCATAAGCAGCATAAGGATGATCAACTCTCACATCAATAGCGACTCCTGAAGCCCTTGCTGTTGGTCCAAGAACTGAATATTTTATTGCGTCCTCATTTTTAAGGATACCGACACCTTCAAGCCTCATTAAAAGCGGCGTATCCGTTGATATAGCATCAAGAACTGCTCTTGTTTCCTTATCTATTTTATTGATAATTTCAATTATCTCCTCGTGCATTTCTTTAGGAATATCTCTTCTCACACCTCCCACAAGGTTAATTCCATAAGTCTTCCTGTTTCCAGTTAACTTCTCAGAAAGCCACATAATTGGCTCTCTTATTCGCCAGGCTTGCATAAGAATAGTATCAAATCCTATAACATGTCCTGCAATACCAAGCCATAAAAGATGGCTGTGAATTCTCTCAAATTCACCAGCAATCGAACGTATAAACTTTGCTCGTGGAGGGACTTCAATCTCTGCAGCGTTTTCAACCGCCTGACAATAACAAGTACTGTGTGCAGTTCCACATATACCGCATATACGCTCCGCAAGAAATGGTACCTGATTGTAGTTTAACTCACTTTCTCCAAGTTTTTCTATTCCTTTATGATTGTAAAATCCTCTGTAATCACATCCTACAATCTTCTCCCCTTCAACAAATAACCTGAAGTATGCCGGCTCCTCAAGCGTAGGGAAAAAAGGTCCTAAAGGGACAACCACTGAACCTTTCGGATTTTCCTTCATTTTTGGTCTATATTCAAACACACTTTCTGGAAATTCATCAAACGGAAAATCCTTTCTAAATGGATACACCCCTTCGGGCCAATCATCCGCAACTACAAGCCTCCGAGGGTCAGGATGATTAATCATCTTGATTCCTAATAAATCCTGAACCTCTCTTTCTGCCCAGTCCGCTGCTGGAACATTCGGTGTGATTGAATCAATTTCAAGTTCTTCTTCAGATATCAAATTATGCACTATCACAAATAGATGGTCTTCAGCAAGAGAGAATTCATGAGAAACCAAGAACTCTTTATCTGATTTCTCGCGATAGTCTGTTCCTGCTGTGATTACAAACCGTCCCTTCATGCCATTAAAAATATAATCACATATCTCTTTTGCATCTTTTTTATTAATCCATATATTGATTTGATTTTTTACCTGCTCTTCTGATTTTACTATTTTTCTTTTAAATTTGCTTTTTATGTGTTTAATAAATTCTTTGCCATTCATAACCGAGTTTCCTGTAAAGTTAATTTACTTATTTTTTTTAAATTTATTTTTATGTTAATAAAAATAATATAACAATTCCAATTGCCAATCCTAAAAACATCCACAACAGGTAAACATGTGGAATACCGACGTGAGTTTTGCTGAACTTTCTCAGTATCTTTAATGTTAAGTCAACAATTGGATAAAAAAACCATCGGTCAACTTCCAGTATTCTTTTAAGAAGACTCCTCTCCGAAAGTGTAATTCTTGGGAGAGGAATTGTGGGATATACTCCTTCTTTATAATATTTTCCTATTCTTATTTTGAAAAATTGCTTAAAGGGCATATAAAAGCTGTGTGCTTTATATCTTGTTTCTTCATCAGTATGCTCCTCGCCACAGTACCACGTATCTGCCACCCTTTCTTTAACCTTTCCACTTTTATAAAAGAAATAAGAGATTAATAATGTCACAGCCAGAGCAATTACAATTATGAACGGATTCCAGTTTGAGAAAATACCAGTTCCAAAATTCAGATTTATCCCAATAATAGAATTACCATATATATCACTAAATAAAGGAGTAAATCCTGTTTCTAATATTCCGCTCACCGCTTTGTGTATAATTTTTATAACAAGAACAGGGAAAATTCCTATTAATACGCACAAAGCAGCCAAAATAACCTGTGGAATCAACATTTCTTTTGGCACATCACCTTTTTCCAATCTTTCTCCTTCTTCGTGAAGCTTACCAAAGAACGAAGAACCAAAAAATTTAAAGAAAGATGCTAATGTTACTCCTGATATAAAAATAGCGATAATCCCTAATGCAACAAATAATGATCCAACAAATGATGGATTTGTTATTCCGCTAAAAACTGATGCTTGATAAATTAACCATTTACTTGAAAAACCATTAAAAGGTGGAATGCCAGCAATAGAAAGCGACGCTATTATAGTAGTAAACGTAGTGATTAGCATAATTTTTGAAAGTCCACCAATCTTATTTAAATCACGTGTTCCTGTTTTATAAAATATTGAACCTGCACCTAAAAATAGGGTAGATTTATATAAAGCATGATTTACAATATGAAAAATTCCACCAACAATAGCAACGGAAGCAATAAATTTATTTATAGGTAGAAAATAAACTCCAATACCTATACCGAGAAACATATACCCAATCTGTCCAATATGAAGAAATGAAAGAAGCCTTTTTGTATCATCTTGATAAAGAGCAGTCATAGTTCCTAAAAATATCGTCCCTGTGCCAAATATTGCTATCACTATACCCCATGTACTTGAAAATCCAGATATTGGAAGAATATCACAAAAAACACGAATAATACCATAAACGCCAAGTTTTGACATTGTTCCTCCAAAAATAGAAGAAGCAGAACTTGGTGCGGCAGGATAGGCATCAGGGAGCCAGTCTCCGAAAGGAAGAATTCCCGCTTTCGTTGCAAAACCCACAAAAAATAAACCTAATACAACATGTACAAGCACAGGATTGGTGACCATTAATCCTTTAATAGATAAACTCAATGAATCGAAATTAAATGACTTTTCACCATAAGTATAAAGAATTATCGCTGCTAAAAACATACATGCAGTTGCTATATGGGTCATGAGAAAATATTTAAATCCCGCTCTTAAGCGCTCCTTTTGCTTTCGGTCAAAAATTACAAGCGTGTAAGATGATAATGTCATAAATTCCCACGCAATAAAGAAGAAAAACATATCATTCACCGAAACCACCACAATCAATGATGCAAAATAGAGTAAAAGAGGAGGATAGTACCCTACCAGATTCGAATCTTTGTAATAGGGTATTGCCATAAATTTTATTGAGTAAAGCGTGGTAAGAATGCTAATTAAACCGATTATACACAGAAAAATGGCGCTCAGATTATCAATCCGTATTGAAAAGGTCGCCCCTATGCCGGGAACTGTGAAAAGTGATCCTTTAACAGATTCAAACCCATTGGCAAAAACCATTCCCGAAACATATATTATTCCAATTGCAGATATTGCTATGAATACAAGAGAAATAATTCCGCATAATTCGCGCTTCTCTCTTTTGAAATGGGCTATAAAAAATGTGAATCCTGAACCAATAATCAAGATTATTATAGCTGATAATAAAATATAATATAATATTATTTCAATAGGTCCCATTTATCCTCATCTATATAGTTAAAATTATATTTTTAATATTGTATCTGGTTAATTATAGGCAGTCCAATTAAAGGAGCTGCCAGACAAAGTATAATTAATACAATTAATGACAAATTAATAGTTGAAGGTATTTTTTTGGCTTCTTCACTGACCTCCGAAACCTCGCCGAAAAAAACCTTCTGTCCAACCCTTAAAAACCATGCAAAAGCAACTATAGCTTCTAAAAAAAATGGGATTAATATCAGAAATCCCACTGCCCCACCTAAGTCAATAGCACCCATCAAAAGAAAAAATTTGCTCCAGAAGCAGGAAAATGGCGGCACTCCTGTTAATGATAAAAATCCAATCATAAATGCAGTTGATACAAATGGCATTCTATAACTCAATCCGCTGAGGTCTTTGATACTTCTGATGCCTGTGCTATAAGAAATGGCTCCTACACATAAAAACAGCAGTCCCTTTGCAGCAGCATGATTTATAATGTGAAGAAGACCCCCTCTAAGACCTATCATTGAGCCCATTATTCCTAATCCGATTCCGAGCAATATATATGCAAGATGTGTGATTGTGGAATATGCCAAAAGCTTTTTGAGGTCATCCTGAAAAAAGAAAAAGTAAACCCCTATAAGCATAGTAACAATTGCCATAATTGCAGTCACAAGTCCAACGCCAAAAGAAAGAGAATAAGATGAAATAGCAATCCTTGCTATCAGAAAAATGCCAGCTTTAACCATAGCCGCTGCATGAAGATACATACTGACAGTTGTAGGAGCCTCCATAGCATCCGGAAGCCAAGTATAAAATGGCACCTGAGCAGCCTTTGCCCATGCTGCGATTAAAAAGAATATATAAGTTAGATTCCTTAGCCCCGGGGAGAGAGAATTAATCGCAGAAAAATCGAAAGAACCTGTTTTAACAAATATTAAAACAATTGCAATAGCAAAGAAAATTCCCCCTCCAAATGTCATTAACAAGGCTTTAAAACCTGCCTGAAGAGATTCTTCATTTCTATAATGAGATATTAATGCCCATGAACATATAGTAGTGAGTTCCCAAAAAATATAAAGTTGAAGAAAATTTGGCGAAATAGCAACACCAATCATTGAAGTAATAAAAATCATCATCCAGAAATTATGCCGCTGTTTACCTTCATAGGTCGGATGTTCTTTATTCCCAGGACTATTATAATCAGAAGAATATAGCATAACGAGAAATCCAAGTATTGCCACAACAGATAATAGCAGCATACCCAAGGGGTCTATAAGATAACCGAAAAGATTAACTTTTTCCAATCCTTCTATCCAGGGCAAATTCATTACGAGTTTTTCTTGAGTCTGGGGAAAAACCTCATAAATGATATATGATGCAGCAATTAGGGTTAATCCAGATGTAATCAAGACGCAAAGGTCACTTGTCTTTCGTTTAAAATATCCGGATAATAAAGCACCCAAAATGGGCAGGAGCAACATTACCAAAACAATATTATTCATTTTTATCTCTAATTTTTTAACTTCGAAATATCTGTAAATATTTTTTCAAGTATATCAATTGATTCCGAAACTTCTTTACTCAAATAATTGCCGTAACTTATAATTTTTGGTTGAATCCCGAGAATGTATATATTATCTTTTATGTAATTTTTCAAATATTTTATTAAGACGCTTACCGGTATTCGATGTGAATCAAAACATTCATCTTTTAATTGTTTGGGTTCTAATAAAACAACATCTCCAGGATTTCCATTTATGCTTACTGCATCTATAATAATCAATGTGTCCGGCTTTTTTGAAATTATTTCTTGTGTATAATTTTCAGGATGTATTTCACATTTTATACAATCGAAATTACTCAAATTTTTTATTCTATCTACAAGTTCTGTTCCTACAGCGTCATCACCTTTAAGGGGATTTCCTATTCCCAAAATCACTACTTTGCCATTTAATATTTTTTTCAAATCTCCTTTAAGTTCATGTTCTATCATTAATTACTACCATTTTTTCTCAGACAAAAACTTCGAAACGTAAAAAATGACAGTTATTATCGCAAATATCATTATTAAAATAAAAAATACCTTAACTAAACTATTAAAACCTTCTAATGAAGGGGCTGAAACTGCCGAAATATGAACTTTATTAGATGAAACATCAACATATACTGAGACTTTTTCCACAGTCTCAGTTGTTTTTTGAAGACCAACTATTTCATAACAGTCTATGTAATTGCTTTCCTGTGAAAAACCATCAATTTTTGAAAAAAATAAAAGAAAAATAAAAATGAAGAGTATCTTAACGAAGGTTTTCATGCTTTTACCTAAATAAAATCTGATTTAGAGATTAAATTTATAATATATCACACTTATTATTTTATACGCTAATTGGATAATAATCAGTCTTATCATTCTTCAGGCAGAGTTTTAATATCCTTAAACGAGAACACTGGACCGTCAATACAAACGTATTTATGCCCTATTGCACAGTGCCCGCATTTTCCAACTCCGCATTTCATGTATCTTTCAAGCGTCGAAATAATCATATCATCTGGCAGACCAATACTCAGGAGTTCCTGTATAACAAATTCTATCATTATAGGTGGCCCACAAGTATATGCAACTGTATCTTGGGGGTCTATCTCAATTTTTTCAAATAGTGTAATAACTACTCCCACATTTCCGGTCCATCCATTGTCTGCAACATCAACAGTTTCAAGAAATTCCACATCTCTTTTTTCATTCCACTTTTTAAGTAAATTTTTATAGACCCTATCATCCGGTGTTCTGGCACCATAAAGAATTGTGAATTTTTTGAATTTTCCACGTTTTTCAAGCATTGGCAGAATCAAAGACCTGAGCGGAGGCAGCCCTATTCCACCGCCAATTATCAAAATTTTCTTGTCTTTCATTTCATCAATAGGGAAATTATTTCCTAATGGACCTCGAATGCCAATCTCATCACCTACTTTTTTCTGATGAAGAGCATTTGTAACCGAACCAACCGCTCTAACAGTTATTTCAAAGTTCTTTTTTTCAGTGGGACTTGAAGAGATACCAATCGGTACTTCTCCAACTCCAAATACTGAAACCTCCACAAATTGACCAGATTTGAATCTGAAATTTTTCTGAACTTTCGGATTCTTGAATCTTAAAACAAATGTTTTTGTATCACTTGTCTCTTGAATAATATCTTTTATTACTGCTATATCTGGTAGATATATATTTGCCATTTTCTCTTTTATGCTTTTATCTATAATTTTAATATTATATAGTTAAACTTTATCTATTTCTTTTTCAATAAGTCCTTCTCTTCTTATTCTCTTTATTATAGTAGGAATATCAAGAAAAACAGGACAGGCAATAACGCATCTTCCGCATCCTACACACCCATGAAGGTTATTGTTTATTTTCATATACTGATAACTTAACTTATGATAACATCTTCTTTTTACTCTCTCTTTTGATTGACCTCTTGGATTATGTCCACTTGCTTCTCTGGTATATCCAGCATAATGGCATGAATCCCAGTTTCTTGTTCTTACTCCATAATTTCCATCCTCCAGCCAGTCATACACATCAAAACAGGTGCACATTGGACAAAGATGTGTGCAGCTTCCGCAACTAATACAAGCTTCACCAAAATCTTCCCATAACTCCTCTTTTACTTTGTCCCCAGTGACTTGAATAATAGCTTTAGCAATGTATGCTGCAGTTTCAAAATATACATCAGCCTCTTTTTTCAATTCTTCGACTCTTGCTATTTCTTTTTCTCCAGCATTTACAAATTTTACTTTTCCGGCTTTTAGAAAATCTTCACCCTTTTTTGTTCCAATATTTATTAAATATTTTTTTCCTAAATCAACAATTTGTAAGTCAAATCCACTTTCAAGAAAAGGACCGCTATTTGTGCACATACAAAAACAATTATCGAAAGGAGGCTTAACACAAGCCATACTCACTAATATTGACCTTTTCCTCTTTTCTAAATAGTAATTATCTTTATATGTATTAGAAAAAAACAAATCAGAATACTCAAGCCCTTTAACATCACAGGACCTTATCCCAAAGATTACTATTTTTCTCTGTGAAACCGGGAATTCTTTGAGGTCTATTTTTCCATTTACACTAAATCTGAAAAGGTCTTCTTCTTGCTTCAGAAAAAAATTCTTTGGGGGATAAATGTCGTGAGTATATTCCCAGAAAATTTCCTCTGTAGATTCAATCTTTTGAAAGTGAGTTTCACCTTCTGAACCTTTGATAGGAGCAACCACATCCATCTTGGTTATAACATTCTTTAAAGCAGTGATTAATTCTTTTTTACCAAGAATTATTTTATTCTTTGAATCCATTTTTATAACTTCTCCAATCTTACTGTGCAGAACTTCCATCCTGCAAGTTTAAGTCTCATATCGACTTTTGCTCCGGTTAATACGTTGGAATTTCCAGATATAAAATTTAGTGGAATAAATACCGATCCAGCCAAGATTTCAGGATTAATCTTGACTGGCAGTATTAATTCTCCCCTTCTTGAAATAATTTTAACCATTTGCCCGGTACGAATATCTAATTCTCTTGCATCTTTTAGATTTAATTCTGCCTCACCTCTTGGTAACTCTCGTCTCAGAATGCTCGAATGCCTACTAAATGTGCTTGAAGTATGGCAAAATACCATTTTCTCAGTAATC
>JAUWXV010000044.1 GCA_030616165.1 bacterium
AAAATAAATTATTTTGACTTTTTGCCGTATCATCTAATAATAGATGTTCATATATTTATTATAAAACAACGATAGTGAAAGTAAGTCAGACATTCTTGTCTGACCATAGAAATAATATGACAGACACCAGTGCAAGCAAGAATGTCTGTCCTACCAAGATTTATTATTATTCTTGTATCGCAATTTTCAGGTAATTATGATATTCAATTTCTTAATTTTACAAAAAGGCAAAATTTAGGAAAATTTAATAATTTGAAATGAAAAAAATAGTTATATGGTTCGGATTATTTTTATTTATAATTTCTGTTAATATTGAAGCACAGAGAGTAAGAGATATTGACCCGCTTGGATTTGCCAAGAAATTATTTGAAGAAGGGTTTTATAGTATTGCTTTGGGTCAGTTTAAACAGTTTTTAAATGGTCATCCGGAAAGTGAAAGTGTATATATAGCCCAGTATTATGTCGGTGAGTGTTATTTTCGTATGAATGATTTCAAAAGTGCAAGTGAGGAATTTTTTATTTTAACCGTACGCTATCCCGAAGCACCTAATGTAGTTTTAGGTTGGGAAGGGAGGGGAAGATGTTCTGAAAAGATGAACAATTTTGAAGAAGCTGCTAAAATTTTTGAGACCGCCGGTAACTTTATCTTTTATAAAGGTGATGTAGCGTCACCTTTTTTTCTGTATGCAGGGAGAGATTATTTAAAAATAGATAACATAAAAAAGGCGAAAGAAAATTTTTTAAGGATAGTGGATAATTATCCAGGTTCAGAGCCGGCTTATGAAGCAACATATCAACTCGGTTTGATTTACTTAAAGGAAGGGGATGCACTCTCTGCTTTAAAAGAATTTGAAAAGGTTAAATATATTTCCGAAAAACCAATTATTGCCGGAGGTACAAGACTCCTTTCCGGTAAGATATATATGAAGATTGGCGATTTTAAGAAAAGTGAGAATGAGTTCAGATATGTGATAGAAAATTATAAAAGTAATATAGAGTATTTTAATGATGCAAAATTGAATTTGGGGATAACGTATATACTCGGAAATGCTTATAAGAAAGGAAGAGATATACTTATAGAGTTAATAAAAGATACAAATCTTTCAGATTCTTTGTTAATCAGAGGAATGATTGCGATTGGTGATAGTTATTTTTATGAGGGGAATTATTCAGAGGCAGAGTCTGAATTCAGCAAAATTATTGACAAGTATCCACAAAGTTCGATGACTGGTGAGATATTTTATAAATTGGGTCTTTGCTTTGAAAATGAGGGAAATGAAGAACAGGCAATCCACAGCTTCCGCCGTTCTGTTGAATATTCCATAAATAATGGTTACCTTGATGATTTTCAAAAAAAATCTCTTGATAAAGTTGTCAATTTTTATGAACAAAAGAAGCGATATAAAGAAACAGCCAATTATCTTGAAAGGTTTTCAAATTATTTTGGCGGTGATAGTGAATCACTCCTTACCAAAACCGCAAGTTTTTATGAAAAAGGTATGGATTTTACTAATGCGGTTAGAATATACGGTATCCTTGAAGATAAATTTATCAGAAGTCCAAATATCGACTATTATATTTTTAAGAAAGGGGTGTGTCTCGAAAAAGATGGTTCGATTAAAGAAGCAAGGAAAGAATATAAAAAGTTGATGAATGATTTTGCAGGTTGTGATTATGCAGATAAAGTAAACATTAGATTTTCATTTTTAGAAAATTTAAATATTGAAAATAAGTACGACGGAATTCAATTATTCGAACTTATCAATCCTGTTGGAAGAAAGAATAAAATTGAAGACAATAGTAAAAGAGCATTTGAGATAGGAAAGTATTATTACAATATTGGCGAATTCGATAAAGCCATAACATATCTTAAAATTGTTCTATCCGATGAAAAAGACGAGGAAATATTAAAAAAAGCAGGGGAATTTATTGCACTTTCTTATGACAATATTGCTAAAAGATACTACGTTGATGGAGAACTTAACAAATATAGAGCCTGTTTGGATTCTGCATTGAATGCTTATAGTGATTATTTGGAAGGTGAATATTTTACAAAGGATTTTATTGATTATGCAAGAATTAGAATAGCAGATATCAGCATTGAAAAGGAAAAGGATAAATTTGAGAAGAAAAGAAAAGGATTGGGTTATTATACTCTTCTAAACAATGATAAAGAATTTTCTGAGAGAGATTTTGTTTTATTGCGTCTGGGTGAGATTTATACTGGCCCTGAAATCAATTCAGAAACCAATGAACTGCAAATCGGGAGGGCTTATCTTGAAGAATTAATAACTGATTTCCCGAACAGTGAGTATGCGGAAAAGGCGAAGTTTAAACTCGGTGACAGTTATTATATTTCAGATGAGTCGGATAAAGCATCAGAAATTTTCAAAAGGTATTTAATCGAATATCCTTATGGAATGTATGCACCGGCAGTTACTGCGTGTCTTGGAAAGATTGAATTAAACAGTGATAATGAATCTTCAGAATTTTTTAAGATTTTATCTGAGAAATTTTATTATTCGAATTATGTTGATAGTATTTTGGAACAGTGGGGGAACTTTTATTTTAGTAAAGGTGAATTTGAAAAGGCTGTTGAGAAATATATTTATGCATTTGAAAGGGCTGAAGTAGAGATGCTTATTGAGGATGAGGATGTTGATTATAAGATTATAGATTTATCAATTAAGATAGCATCTTCTTATGACAGTCTTGGAAACTTCTATAAAGCAGTCGCATTTTTGAATGATTTAATTGATAAAAGACAAATAAAAAACATTTCACAAATTTATTATAATCTGGGCAGAATTTACGAAAATGCTAATTATAATGAAAAGGCGATTGAAATTTATAAAAGGATTGAGGAAGAGTTCCCAGAAGAAGAATTTATAAAAGATATTTTAAAGCGTAAGAGTGAGATTCTCTTTGATATGGAAAAGTTTGCTGATGCTCATGAAGAATATGAAAAGATAGCGGAAATTACTGAAGAGCCGTCCGAGAAGGTTGAATACGAATCAAAAGCAATTATTTCCTTATACAGAGACGATGATATTAGTAGAGGGGATGAAGAGGTAAAAATATTCTTGAAAGAATATAAAAGTCTTGAAGATATAGATTTTTATAAGTATCAATTTTTACTGGAGAAGGGTAAATCTTATTACAGGAACAAAGATTTTAACGGTGCTATGAGGATATTTGAAGATGTCACAAAGAATGGGGAAAAAATAGAGATTGCACCTGAAGCGGAACTTTATATAGGATTGATTTATCAGAATAGAAAGGATAAAATTGAAGCATTAACACATTTTAATTCAATAATGACAAAGTTTCCGGAAACAAAAATCTGGAGCAAAGTCTATAATACATTTGGTATTTATTATTATAGTATAGGACAGTATCAAGATGCAGCGAAATATTTCAGAATGGCTATTGAGAATTCTTCCGGGAAGGAAGACCGAATTGCTTTTAATAATCTTATTTTGAGTTACAGGCATAGTGGATGGTTTGATTCGGAAATTAATGCTTTAAGGAGATATATAAGTCTATTTCCAGAGGCAGATGATATTTTTGGTAAGAAATTTGACATTGGCCAGGCGCTTTTTAATAATAGAGATTATAAATCTGCTGTTGAACAGTTAAAACCGCTCCTTCCAGAAGCAACTCTTGAGAGAGAGGTTGATATACAGATGTTGATTGCCGGGGCATATGAGGAATTGGGTAATGATGAAAAGGCGATTCTGGAATGGTTGAAGGTTTTATATTATGGACGTTCTGCTATCCCGAAGTTGAAAACATCTGTGAGGTTTAGACTGGCAAAAATTTGTGAGAGAGTGGGGATGTATGATAAAGCATTGCAGTTTTATGAGGAGATAGTGGAAGAAGAGGGCGCAGCTACTGACCTCGGAAGACCAGCGAAAATAGAAATAGATAGAGTGAAAGAAAGGATTGAATCTATCGGAGGATATAAAAATCGTTGAAAAGGTTTAATGAT
Organism: bacterium; assembly: GCA_030616165.1. Lineage (GTDB taxonomy): Bacteria > SM23-31 > SM23-31 > JAUVVT01 > JAUVVT01 > JAUWXV01. The sequence continues at coordinate 3,992 of JAUWXV010000044.1, forward strand.
AAGGATTGGAAAGAGATAGATAAAATAATTGATACCGCTTTAACTGAAGATATCGGTTCAGGAGATATTACTACTGAAGCAATTTTTAATAAATATAAATCAACATCTGCAGTAATAATTGCTAAAGAAGATGGAATACTGGCGGGAATTGATGTCGCAGAGAGGGTCTTTAATAAGGTTGACCCAGATGTAAATTTTAAAATTCTTGTACCCGATAGTGAAAATATCTGCAGAGGACTGCATGTTGTTAGAATCAATGGTGATGTGAGGTCGATTCTTAAGGCTGAGAGGACAGCCTTAAATTTTTTAGGGAGAATGTCAGGTATTGCCACTCTCACCTATGAATTTGTTAAAAGGATTAAAGGAACAAAGGCAAAAATACTTGACACGCGAAAAACTTCACCTGTGTTGAGAATTCTTGAGAAATATGCCGTTAATGCCGGCGGGGGGTATAGTCATAGAATGGGTCTGTATGATATGTTTCTTATTAAGGATAACCACATTGAGGCGGCAGGAGGATTAGATAAAGCAATTAAAAGGGTGATTGAATTTAGGAAAGAAAAAAGAAAGAATTTTAAAATCGAAGCAGAGGCTGAGAATATTGAACAGGTTGGAACCGCATTATCAGAGGGTGTTGACAGGATTATGCTGGATAATATGAATTTAAGAATGGTAAAAAAGGCAGTGGAAATAGCAAAAGGGAAAATAGAAATTGAAGTATCAGGAAATGTGAACCTCAATAATGTATCTGAAATTGCTTCATCAGGAGTTGATTATATCTCTATCGGCAGTATTACACACTCTGCAAAAATTATAGATTTTTCCCTGGCGATTATATAAATAATTGATTAAAAAATTTTAGGTATAAAGTTTCTTTTCTGCCTAAGACGGATCCCCCGAGTCCTCGGGGGAGTTTACTTTCTTTTTTAAGATGGCACGGCAAAAAGTGGAGACATGCCATGGCATGTCTCTACAATATTAACATAAATCCATATTTTACAATTGAATATTTTTGTAAAAAGATTTAAAAATAAATTATATTGACTTTTTGCCGTATCATCTTTTAAAGGAAGTAAGTGAATTAAGGAGATTTAAAAATAAAAGAGTTACTGCGATTAAAAGAGTATCTGCTTAAATACAAAAAGCGATTATTAATTGGATTTATTTTTATAATACTAACAAATTTATTTACCACCGCTGCCCCCAGAGTTTTAGGATATGCAATTGATAGTTTGAGGGAGAACGTAAGTTCTACACATCTTGCCATATTTGCAGGAATCATATTTTTGATTGCCGTGATTCAGGGTATATTTCGTTTTTATATGCGTCAGATAGTTATAGGTGTTTCCCGGTGGATAGAATATGACCTGCGAAATGATTTTTTTGCCCACCTTGAAAGACTCTCTATGAATTTTTTTCTCAATTATAAGACTGGCGATATAATGAGCCGTGCAACAAATGACCTGAATTCTGTCAGGATGGTTGTCGGTCCGGGTATAATGTATTCAATAACTACTATTACAATGTTTATTTTTGCGATTTCACTAATGCTTTCGATAAATGTGAGGCTGACAATTTACGCTATGATTCCTTTTCCTATGCTGACATTTTTAATTAGTAGGTTTGGTGGTATGATTCACAAAAGATATGAGAAAATTCAGGCACAGTTTTCGAGTATGAGCGCCAGGATCCAGGAAAATATTGCGGGAATAAGAGTGGTCAAAGCATATACAAGAGAAGATAGTGAAATAGAGGAGTTTAAAAAACAGAATAAAAGATACTATGAAAAAAGCAAATCGCTGATTAGGGTCTGGTCGATATTTTTTCCATTAATGGAACTAATGGGAGGATTGGGGATACTGGTAGTTTTGTGGTATGGTGGAATTCAGGTAATTTCAGGGAGGATTTCGATTGGAGATTTTGTCGCATTCAACGGATATATTTTATTGCTTTTATGGCCTATGATTGCACTCGGGTGGGTTATAAGCCTTTTTCAAAGAGGGGCTGCATCAATGGGAAGAATTAATAAAATTCTTGACATTAAGCCCGAGATTGCCGATGATGAAAATGTAATGAATATTAATGATATTGAAGGAGAAATAGAATTCAGAAATCTAACATTTTCGTATAACAATATCAAAGAACCGGTTTTAAAAAATATAAACCTAAGAATAGAAAAGGGTATGACTCTTGCGATTGTGGGACCGACCGGTTCCGGGAAAACAACACTTGTTAACCTTATCCCAAGAATTATTGATGCCCCCGAAGGAACAGTCTTTGTTGACGGAATCCCGGTTAAGAAAATTCCCCTCAGGGTTCTCAGGTCAGAGATAGGATATATACCACAAGATACATTCCTATTTTCAGATACAATAAAAGAGAACATTATTTATGGTGTGAATGATGTTAGCGATAATGAAATTATCGAATCTGCTGAGATTTCACAGATTTTAAGTGACATCGAGGAATTTCCTGAAAAGTTTGATACTGTGCTTGGAGAAAGGGGTGTAAACCTTTCTGGAGGACAAAAACAGCGTCTTTCAATAGCAAGAGCCATTATAAGAAAACCAAAAATTCTTATACTTGACGATGCTCTGTCAAGTGTTGATACATATACCGAAGAAGAAATTCTTAAGAGATTAAAAAAATTTATGAAAGAAAGGACGTCCATTATAGTCTCTCATAGAATTTCCACGGTGAAAGATTCTGACTGGATAGTTGTTCTTGATAACGGAATTATTGTAGAAGAAGGAAGGCATGAAGAACTAATTGAGAAAGATGGAATGTATGCAAGTCTTTACAGAAAACAACTTATAGTAGAGGAACTCGAAAAGGACTGAGGTTTAATTTGCATGATGATTATAAAAGATTCTTGATTATTTCTTTATTTTTTATTAATTTAAACTATTTAAATTAGAAGATTGTAAATATAAAAAGACTTTTTTGCTGCATTTGATAATTAATATTACAAATAAATAATTTACCTGGAGAATAAATGAAATTTTCTGAATGTATGAGCAGACTGGGTACTGAAACAGCATTCAAAGTACTCGCGAAAGCAAAAGCCCTTGAGCAGAGCGGAAAAGAGATTATCCACTTTGAGATTGGTGAGACAGGTTTTGATACCCCTAAACATATCTGTGAAGCAGCAAAGAGTGCTATTGATGATGGGTATACGCATTATGAACCCGCTAACGGAATTTTACCCCTTAGAGAGGCTATTGCAGAGGATGTAAATAGAAGAAGAAGAGTTAATGTAAGTGCGGATAATGTTGTGGTTACTCCCGGTGCTAAGCCGATAATGTTTTTTGGGATTATTGCCTGCTGTGAAAATGATGATGAAGTTATATATCAAAATCCCGGATTTCCGATATATGAATCGGTAATAAGGTTTATCGGGGCGAAGCCCATTCCAATTCCACTGAGAGAAGAGAATGAATTTCGGATGGATATCGATGAATTGAAGTCTCTCATTACGGAGAAGACAAGGATGATAATAATTAATTCACCGCATAATCCAACTGGAAGTGTGCTTACAGAAGAAGATTTGAAGGGAATTTCGGAAATCGCCATTAATAATGATATTATTGTTATGTCTGACGAGGTTTATAAGGATATTCTTTTTGAAGGTGAGCATATAAGTATAATGTCATTTAATGGTATGACCGAAAGGACTATCCTTATAGATGGTTTTTCCAAGACATTTTCTATGACTGGATGGCGTCTTGGGTATGGTGTTATCCCGGAAGAACTTGCACATCATATCACAAAACTTATGGTAAACAGCAATTCCTGCACCACGAGTTTTACTCAAAGGGCAGGTACAGCCGCACTTGAAGGTCCAATGGGTGAAGTAGATGATATGGTCAGCAAATTAAAAGAAAGAAGGAATGCCATTGTTAAAGGGCTGAATAGTGTGGATGGAATAACCTGCCTCAATCCCAAAGGTGCATTTTATGTATTCCCGAGTATAAAAAATCTTGGTATAACAAGTGATGAGTTTGAAAATTTTCTACTTGATAAGGTAGGCATTGCTGCTCTTGCCGGGACCTCTTTTGGTGCTTACGGTGAAGGTTATTTAAGATTTGCCTACTGCAATTCGATTGAAAATATCAATAAGGCTGTTGAAAAAATAAAAAACGCTGTGAAAGAAATTAAATAATAAATATATTATTATCATTTCTTAATATTTATAGTTTTTTAAAAGTAAGGAGTTGTAATATGAATAACAAAAAAAGCTTTTTTATTTTAAAAATAATTATTTTAATTTTCTTTTGTTTTTTTATTTTTTCTTGTTCTTATACAATTTATGTCCAACCACATGTTTCACCTGTATCAACCAAAAAAATTGTAGGAGATGAGGCAGGAGTATATATTTCTCCTCTTGATTTGTCAAGTATTCATACACATAGTTCATTTTTTGGTGGCAATATTAGAGTACCATTGGGCACACCTTTAAAAGATTGTGCTCAAGAAGCATTTGCTCCTTTTTTTAAACGTGTATTTTTCATAGGGATAAAAGATTTTACAGCTGCTCAATATATTATAGAAGTTTCTTTAGCTAACTATGAAGTTACTGGAGGTTTAGACACTCATCTTACAATTATGTGTTCTATAAGTACTTCTGGAAGAAAAATATTTGCTGGTGATTTTATTGGTGATGGTAGTGGTACCGCTGCTGCGGGTTTACTTGGTGCAGCATTAGCAAGAGAACAAATTAGAAAATCTACTGAAGAAGCATTTGTAGATGCATTTAGCAAAGCTCAAACTAAATTTAATGAATCATTATCGGAATAGAATATTAATAATTTAATCAAAAATATGCTAAAGCTCTCTTAGATAATATTGTTCTTTAATACACATTATTGTATAAATAACAATATGGATAAGGAAAAGATAAAAGAGACAGCACTTTATGATGTGCATTTGAAATCTGGTGCAAAGATAATAGAGTTTGCAGGGTATATGATGCCGATTAGTTATCGAGGGATAATAGCAGAACATTTAAAGGTCCGCAGTTCTGTTGGGATTTTTGACGTTTCACATATGGGGGAGATAGAATTTAAGGGGGAGAATGCTCTTGAGATGGTTCAAAGAATTACTATAAATGATGCCTCAAGGCTAAAAGAATATCAGGCTCAGTATTCTGCAATGTGCTATCGGGATGGTGGTATTGTGGATGACCTTCTTGTATATAGATTTCCGAATAAGTATTTAATGGTCGTAAATGCTTCTAACAGGGAAAAGGGCTATAAATGGATAATCGAAAATAAAATGGATGGTGTCGAAATTGATGATGTAAGTGATTCTATAACTTTAATAGCAGTTCAGGGACCTAATTCTATAAAAACACTTCAGAAGTTAACCGAGATTAATCTTGAAAAGATAAAATATTACCATTTTGCTGAATCTTTTTTAGCCGGGAGTAACGTTGTTATATCAAGGACTGGATATACAGGGGAGATTGGATTTGAGATTTTTGTTTCCATCGAAGATTCAGAATATATCTGGGATAAAGTTATGGAAGCGGGGAAAGAATTCGATATTGAGCCGATAGGACTTGGAGCAAGGGATTCATTAAGGCTTGAAAAGAAATATTGTCTTTATGGAAATGATATTACAGAAAAAACAAATCCATTGGAGGCTGGATTAGGATGGATTACTAAATTTGAAAAAGGGGATTTTATCGGCAGAGACGTATTGATAAAAATAAAAAGAGAGGGTATCAAAAGAAAACTTATTGGGTATGCGGTAGTAGAAAAAGCCTTTCCCAGAAAGGGATATAAACTTTTTAAAAATGGTGAATTTATCGGGGAGACAACAAGCGGGATATTTTCACCTTCTATTCAAAAAGGAATAGGAATGGGATATGTTAAAAAAGAGTTTTCTGAAGTTGGTTGTTCATTTGATGTTATTATAAGGGGGAAAAATGTAAAAGCGGAAGTAGTTAAAACACCTTTTATTTAAGAAATAGCTGTTAGCTTTTAGCTATTAGCCGTTAGCTGTTAAAAAATGAAACTCATCATTTGGAGGGGTGCATTCTGCAAGATTTTAAAAATTTGAGAGTTTGGAAGAAAAGCCACGAATTGACTGTCGTATTTATCTAAAAGTTAATAACTAAAAGCCAACAGCCAATAACTGATAGCCAATAGCAGACAAATGATAACTCTAATTTATTAATAATTTGAATAAAAAAATTTTATAATTTAAAGTAAAAATAAATGCGCAGGTTAAAAAACAGAAAAAAAGGGAAGAATAGAAAGATTGTTGGAATTATTGTTCTTGCTATTTCTATTTTGCTTATTTTGGGTGTGATTACTGGTGAAAAATATCTTTCGGAAATAGGTAATTATATACACAAGTATTTTTTAGGCTATACTTTTGGATATTCGGTACTTTTTATTCCTGTGATATTACTTTGTTTTGGTTGGTATATTTTTTTCAAGAAGAGTATTTCCTCGCTTTTCAAATTTTCATTATACTTGCTTATTCTGATGGTGCTAATTTCATTCAGTTTGTCTTTTTTGAATAGTATGTTAAATGGGAAATTTGGTGATGCACTTAATTTGGGTGGTTTAGCAGGTTTATTTCTTGCTGATAAATCTAGAGAATTTTTAGGAAACTTCGGTACTATAATTGTTTTAATTACTGCATACTTAATTTTTATTTTCTCTTTGTTTGATATCGAAATCGGAGAAAAGTATCGTTCAGTTGAAGATAAAATCAAGAGATTATATGGAAGTGTAAAAAGAGTTATTGAGAGAAAATATTTTAGAAAGAGAAAAATATTAAAATGGAAAAAGAAAGAAAGAAAAGAATATAATTCATTAAAAGAAGAGAAAACAGCAATAGAAAGTGCTCAGAAAAAAGAAGATGTTAAAAAAGAAAAAGAAGAACCGTCAATAGTTTTTGGTGAGACAGAAGAAGTTAAAAAGGGATTAGTTCCAAAAAGTGTGAAAATGGAACCCGGAGATTATGTTTTTCCCCCTATCGACCTTCTTGATTATCCTCCTGATATTTTTAAAGAGATATCTCAGGAAGAACTGATGAAAAATGCAGAAAAAATCGAGACTACTCTTTCGGATTTTGGAGTTGGAGCAAAAGTGGTAAATGTAACCCCGGGACCGGTAATTACACTATACGAAGTTTCACCTGCACCGGGAGTTAAAATAAGTAAAATTGCCAGCCTATCCGATGATTTAGCACTTGCCATGCGGGCTAAGGGGATAAGAATTATTGCCCCAATACCAGGGAAAGCTGCTGTGGGAATTGAAATCCCTAATAAAAAGCCCTCCACTGTATATCTCAGGGGACTAATAAGTTCTGAGAAATTCAAAAAGTTTAAATCAAAGCTTGCGATTGCATTAGGTAAAACTATTGAAGGTGATGTTTATATAACCGGCCTTGCAAAGATGCCGCATCTTCTCATTGCTGGTTCTACTGGTACAGGGAAAAGTGTTGGGATTAATACGATTATAGCAAATATTTTATATCGTGCTCTACCTGATGAAGTGCAGTTTGCCCTTATTGACCCTAAGAAACTCGAATTATCGGTTTACAAAAAGTTGATAAATCATCATCTTTTAACAGTAGAAGGTATTGATGAAGATGTAATTACTGATGCTAACAATGCTGTGATTCTGCTTCGGTGTCTTGAAAAAGAGATGGAGAAAAGATATACACTTTTAGCGAAAACAAGTGTGAGGAATATCGAAGATTTTAATCGAAAGGTTTCTGACAGTAAGGATGCTGAATTTTCAGAATGGGGGAAACTGAGTTATATTGTTGTTATTATTGACGAGTTAGCGGACATTATGATAACTGCTGGAAGAGAGATAGAAGAATCCGTATCTCGCCTTGCACAGATGTCGAGGGCGGTTGGAATTCATCTTATAATTGCTACTCAAAGACCCTCTGTGGATGTATTAACCGGCGTGATAAAGGCAAATTTTTCTGCAAGAATAGCCTATCAGGTAGCAACAAAAGTAGATTCCAGAACTATTCTTGATGCGAATGGTGCAGAGCAACTGCTTGGGAAAGGGGATATGCTTTTTTTACCAACCGGGGAGCCCAAGCCAATAAGACTCCAGAATGCCTTTATATCGACAGAGGAGATTGAAAAAATTGTAAATCATATTTCGAAGCAGCCAAAATTTGAAAAAGAAAAGTTATCTTTGAAGGGGGAAGATTTCGGGTTTAAAACCGGAGAATTATATAGCAGTGGTAAAGACCCACTTTTTAATGAAGCCAGAAGACTTGTGATAATACATCAACAAGGCTCCATTTCACTTCTGCAGAGAAGATTAAAAATCGGATATTCCAGAGCAGCAAGGCTTATCGATCAACTGGAGCAGGAGGGTATTGTGGGTCCGTTTGATGGTAGTAAAGCAAGAAAAGTCCTATATGATGAAAATGCTCTGGATTCTTTTAACGATTAATCTTATTAAGATGTAAACACCTTGACAAAACAGTACATTGCAAAAATTTTATCCTTGAGTTTTCTAATTTGTTTGTATAAATTTAAGATTTGTTCATTATCATGACGATGAAAAAGTTAAAAATAGCGTTAATTTTTATATTTATTATTTTTGTTTTTGATTATTCGTTCGGGGAGGATGCCGATGATGTGATAAAGAATGTTCAAAAAAGATATAAATCTGCAAAGGATATTATTATTGATTTTAATCGAGTGTTTATCTGGAGTTTGTCCACAAATCTTGATACCCTTGTTGGAAAGATATATATAATGGGGGATAATTATCTTAAGTATGAGACCAATGAACAAATATTTATCACAGACGGGAGATATGTGTGGAGTTATTCATCACTAACCAATCAGACCATAATTGATATTTTTAAATCTGATGAAGATGAAGTACTGCCTATAGAGTTGATATTCAATTTTGACAAAAGATATGATTCAAGACTTATTGAACGGGAAAATGTTGAAGGTGTAAACTGCTATGTTTTGGAAGGAATCCCGAAAAATGAGAACCTGGAGATAAAATCTCTTAAGATTTGGATTGAGCCAAAAAAATGGGTTACTAAAAAGATAGAATATGTTAACCTGAATGACAACATTATCGTGTATAATATTTTAAATGTAAAATTTAATAATAAATTAAAAAGGGATTTTTTTAAATTTGAATCTCCTAAGGGAGCAGAGATAATTGATTTAAGAAATCAGTAGGTCTCATTATATTGAGCCCATATAATAATTTGAAAAGATTATTAAAATAAAAAATCAGTGGTTTATTTTTAAATATGAAAAAAAGATATATAATTGGAATTATTCTAAGTATTATTTTTACTTATCTTGCATTCAGGAATGTGGATTTAGTGATTTTTTTTAGAGTCTTTAAGAGTATAAAATATGGATATGCGGTGCCTATTGTTTTTTGTACGATGGGAGGATTTGTTTTTCGTGCCATTCGATGGAAATATTTTATTAAACCAGTAAAGGTAATCAATATAAGTAGATTGTTTTCTTCGGTTATGATAGGTTTTATGGCGAATAATATACTTCCAGTGAGGCTTGGAGAGATAGTGAGAGCATATTCAATCGGTAAAATGGAAAATATTTCAAAGAGTTCTGCTTTTGCTACAGTGGTTATCGAGAGGGTGTTAGATGTCTTTTTTATGTTATTTTTGTTTTTGTTATTACTCTTTTTATTTCCTCTTGTTAATTTCCCGGAGGAATTAGTGAAAGGTACTTATTATATCCTTATTTTATTCCTTTTTGTTCTGATATTTTTACTATTTATTATGCGGAAAAGGGATTTTGTTTTGAATTTAATTGAAAAAATTTTGAGTTCATTCCCTGAAAAAATATCCAAAAGTATTCAAAGGGTGGTCGATTCATTTATCAAAGGGCTTGATTTTTTTCGTAATACTCACCATTTTATCCTCATAATTTTCCTTACTGTATTGATGTGGTTACTTTATATGGGCAGTTATTATTTTGCATTTATGGCTTTTGATTTTTTTAATGGAAGTTATCATGCATTTTTGTTGGATGGAGTTGTCCTTCTTGTATTAGGCAGTATAGGATTGATGATTCCTTCAGCTCCGGGGGCTATTGGAACTTTTCACTATTTCTGTATCTTAGGTTTATCTATTGTAGGTTTAACAGATAAAAATCAGAATGCCTCTTACGCTGTTTTTATTCATGGCATAAATTATATATCTATAACTTTAGTTGGATTTATATTTTTTTTAAAAGAAAATATGCGTCTTTCCGAAATGGGTTTGGAAGATGAAAAATCCTGTGAGAAGAATGATTAGCATTAGAGCATATGCTAAGATAAATTTGGGTTTGTTCATTAAAGAGAGGCGCAGCGACGGTTTTCATGAGATTGAAACTATCCTTCTTCCAATCAAATTATATGATAAAATAAACATTGAAAAGTCATTAAAAGGTACAATAATTGAATGCAGTGATCCATCTGTTCCTGTCCACAATAAAAATCTAACATATATTGCATTTCAGAAATTAAGAGAAAGGTACCCTTCAAAAATAAAAGAAGGCATAAAGATATATATAGAAAAAAACATACCAGTTGGGGCGGGACTTGGTGGTGGAAGTAGTGATGCTGCAGCTGTTTTATTGGGCGTTCGGAATTTATGGAATGTAGGTGTTTCTGATAAGATATTAAAAATGATAGCGAGCCAGTTAGGTTCTGATGTTCCATTTTTTATTGGCTGTAAGCCCGCTTTAGCAAAGGGAAGAGGAGAAATTTTAAAAGAGATTGATTATAACATTAAAAGATGGATTCTTTTAATTTATCCAGATTTAAATATATCGACATCATGGGCTTATAAGAATTTCAATTTTATCTTGACAAATAGAGTAAAAAATATTAATTTAGAATATTTAATAAAAAAAAATTTTTTAAAATTTAGAAATTTAATATTCAACGATTTGGAAATCCCGGTTTTTTCAAAATATCCTCAGTTAAGAGAAATTAAGGAGAATTTGTATAAATCTGGTGCCGAATTTGCGCTAATGAGCGGCAGTGGTTCATGTTTATACGGTTTATTTAAAGATAAAAATAGAGCAGAAAAGGCTTTAAAAAAATTTAAAAAATTTGGAAATGTTTATCTCACCCGACAGGTTTTAACTCAGAAGATTTTTGAATAATTTAAAATAAAGTTATATTAAAAGACAACATAGGAGATAGATATGGAAATAACAGAAGTAAACATTAATCTTCGTGACGAAGAGAGACTAAAAGCATTTGCCAATATTACCTTTGATGATGTATTTGTGGTAAGGGGGTTAAAGGTAATAATGGGAAATAATGATCTTTTTGTTTGTATGCCCTCAAGAAAAATGAATGATGGAAGTTATCGGGATATAGCCCATCCTATAAGAAATGAATTTCGTATCAAACTGGAGGAAAAAATCCTAAAAGCATATAAAGAAGAATTATCCAAAGATGAATCAGAACATTAAAGTTTTTCCGTTCTGAATTAGTTAATTTAATATAATTTTTTAGTTTATCAAAATAAGGTGAATCAGATTTTGATTCACCTTATTATTTTATTATTGATTTTACCAAAAAAATATGTTAATTTAGAAATTCAAATTAATCAGTTATATGAACAGAGTATGGGGCGTCGTCAAGTGGCAAGACACAGGATTTTGGTTCCTGCATTCGGAGGTTCGAATCCTCCCGCCCCAGCGGATAAGATATAAAAAGTAAAAATGGAAAATCTAAAAATATTTAGTGGGAGTTCAAATCAATCTTTGGCAAAGAAGATTACAGATTATTTGGGGATGTCCCTGGGTTCTGCAGAAATATCAAGGTTCAGCGACAGGGAGATTAAAGTAAAATTTAATGAAAATATTCGTGGTGTAGATGTTTTTCTGATTCAGTCCACTCATCCCCCAGCAGAGAATCTAATGGAATTACTTATTATGCTCGATGCAGCAAGGAGGTCTTCTGCATATAGGGTAACCGCGGTTATACCTTACTATGGTTATGCAAGGCAGGATAGAAAGGATCAGCCCCGCGTTTCTATTACAGCAAAACTTGTTGCAAATCTTATTACAACCGCGGGTGCGGATAGAGTTCTTACTATGGACCTTCATTCTGCACAAATTCAGGGTTTTTTTGATATACCATTTGATCATTTATATGCTTCTATTAATTTTTTTGATTATATAAAAAGTCTGAGTTTAGATGATGTAATAGTTGTTTCTCCTGATGTCGGAAGTGTAAAGATTGCTAGGGCTTATGCAAAAAGACTTGACACTACACTTGCAATACTTGATAAAAGAAGACCAAAGCCAAATTCTGCTGAAATTGTCAATGTGATTGGAGATGTTAAAGATAAAAATATTATTATTGTTGATGATATGGTAGATACAGGAGGAACTGTTTTGCTTGCTGTTAAAACATTGAAAGAAAAAAATGCAAAAGATATAAATGTTTTTTGTACTCATCCTGTCCTTTCTGGGGATGCTGTGCAGAAGATTGAAAATTCAGAAATTAAATTATTTACTGTTACTAACACTATTCCGCTTGATGATAGTAAAAGGATTAATAAGATTGATGTCGTTTCTGTTGCTAACTTATTTGGGGAGGCAATAAAAAGAATTCACAAGGAAGAGTCATTAAGTTCGCTTTTTGATTGGCAGAGCGTTCCAATTTAGGGTCTTTATTAATTGAATCAATAAGCAAGTGGTCGGTTATTTTGATTGATTTTTTATTAACTTATGTTGTTTAAAGAACAAAACTTCGATAAATTATTAAAATTGCAATAAATTTATAAATAGGGCTTTATAAAAAACGCCTTTAAAAATATGAAATATTAAAATATTATTATTAAATATAGGGGTTCGATTTATCGAACCCAAACTTTAAAACATTTCTAAATGTTTTAAAATTCAGATTAAAAAAGTTTACTAAAGTTCAGTCATGAAGTTAGATGGATATAATTTTTAATCGGTTCAAATATAAAAGTTGAATAAAATAAGATGAAAGAGAAAATAATAAAAGCAGAAATCAAAGTAAAGTCAGGAAAAGAATATTCGAAAAAACTTAGGAGAGAAGGGAAAATTCCCGGTATATTTTATTCTAAAGGTTCAGAACCAATCCCGTTTTCATGTGATCTGAAAGAATTAAAAGATATTGAACATTATGGAACTAGTATTATCACGTTAATGTTTGACGGAAAGAAAGTTAATGGATTGATTAAGGAAATCCAATATGATTTAGTTTCTGATGGAATTATTCATATTGATATAATGGGTATAGAGCTTACGAAGAAGGTATGTGTTGAAGTACCAGTAGTAGTTAAAGGAACAGCAGTTGGAGTAAGAGACTCTGGGGGTATACTTGAACACATAACCCATAAGATTGAGATCGAATGTTTACCCACAGATATTCCAGAACGTATAGAGGTTGATGTTTCTGAATTAAATATAGGGAATTCTATTCATGTTGGTGATTTAAAGGTTGAAAATGCAAAAATAATAACAAAACCAGATTTTGCAGTTATTACCATTGTTCCGCCGACAGTGATTAAAGAAGTGGTTGAAGCTGCCCCTTCTGAAGAAGAGGAAAAAGAACCTGAAGTAATCCAAAAGGAAAAGGAAAAAGAAGAAGAAGAAGAAAAGGGAAAAGAAAAGGAAAAGGGAAAAAGGGAAGAATAATTAAATTTGTCAGATTCTGGTTTTTTATTTATATTGAATATGAAATTAATAATAGGGCTTGGCAATCCAGGAAAAAGATATAATAATACAAGGCATAATATAGGATTTGAAGTTATGGGTAAAATTGCGGGAAAATTGAATTTATCATTAAAGGAAGGTAAGGGTGAATATATTATAGGTGAAATTTGTTATAGAGGGAATGATATTTTATTATCAAAACCTGTGACTTATATGAATAATAGTGGAATAGCAGTTAAGGAATTAATTGATAGATACAGTGCTTCCACTGATGATTTGCTTGTAATATGTGATGATTTGAATCTTCCATTGGGAAGAATAAGATTTAGAAGAAGAGGGGGGAATGGGGGAAACAAAGGTCTTGAATCTATTATTTATCACATTCAGACAATTGAGTTTTCAAGGCTTCGAATTGGAATTAAGAATGAAAGTCAGGATAATGATTACGTATATTTTGTTCTTTCAAAGTTTGATAATAATGAAGTTGAGAAGGTTAAGAATATAGTTGATGTATCAGCTGAAGCTTCTCTTTTTTGGGCAGAATCGGGGATTGATACCGCTATGAATAGGTTCAATAGTATTGAAATAGAATAAAAATTAAAAGATAATAACAGTATAAAAGTATGTATAAAAATAATATTTGAAAAATTTTAATTTATTTTGTAATTTTAAACAAATTAATAAATCAGCGAGAATGATATGAAGACATACGAAACGATAGCTGTAATTGATGCTCATCAGTCAGAAGAAACAATAGAGAGTTTGATAAATAAGATTAAAAAGATAATCACTGATAATGGTGGGAATATAATAGATGTAAATCGTTGGGGCAAGAGACGCCTTGCATACGAAATTAAGAAGAAACAACACGGATACTATGTCTATTTTCTATATGAAATTGATAAAAGTGAATTCATTAAGGTTTTAGAACACAATTTCAGGATTAGTGAAAAGATGTTGAGATATCTGACATTGAGACTTGATAAGAAAGCAATAGAATTAAAGGTGAAAAAGAAAAATGAAGAGATAGAAAAAACCATTGATAAGGATAGTAGTAAAAAGGTAAAAGAAGAAAAGCTTGTTGAAGAATCAAAATAGTTTGAATAAATTTTTAATATTATTTGACGATTCAATGATGATAATATAAATCAAAAATAGAGAAATAAAAGGAGATTCAGGGATGTCTGATATTAGAATGCCAGATGTTAATTATGTAATAATGGCAGGGAATCTGACTAAAGATCCTGTAATTCGCACTACAACCAACGGAACACCAGTAGCAAATTTTACTATTGCCAGTAATCGAAAGTTTAGGGATAATACCGGTCAGTGGAGAGAAGATGTCTGCTATATAGGTGTGGTGGCTTGGTATAAACTTGCAGAGACTTGTTATGAAAATCTTCAAAAGGGAAGTACTATTATAGTTGACGGTGAACTTCAGAGTAGAAGTTGGAAGACCGAGGATGGGCATTTCAGAAATATTGTGGAAGTTAAAGCCAGAAGAATTCAGTTTTTAAACCAGAGAGATACCAGTGAAGATATATCAGAATTAACCGTCTGCGAGGACTCAAAAAAGGAGTCACCTGCTGAAGAAAATGAAGTTTTAGAGAAAAGTGAAGAAAAAACTCAAGAAGATGAAAAAATCGAGACCGAAAAACCTGAAGACCAAAAAGACGAACAATTTGATTTCGGTTATGAAGATTTAAAATTGTAAATTAAAGGAAAATATTTGTTTTTTAAAGCAAGAAAATAACTTTAGTGAGTATAAAGTTTCTTTTCCGCCAAAGGCGGATCCGCTGTGGCGGAGCTTACATTATTTTTCATAGAAGTTCTGTTTAGTTTGGTTGAATATTTTTTAAGTGAGAGGAATTTGATTTGGTAAGAGGTAGGACAAAAAAAATTTGCAGATTCTGCGAGGGAAAAATAGAATATATCGATTATAAAGAAGAAAAGAAACTTTTAAAGTTTACGACTGAGCAGGGAAAGATAATACCAAGGAGAATATCTGGAAATTGTGCAAAGCATCAAAGAGCACTTAAAATAGCAATTAAAAGGGCGAGACACCTTGCCCTTATACCATTTGTTGCTGATGCAACTAAGTAGTGTCATGTCACGTATGAATTGATGCTGTGTGTTGGTCTTGTGACCAACACACATTTTCTCTGTTGGTGACAACACCAATCCACAGGACAAGCCCGAAGGGCACGCAGAGAGCTATATTATATTTTATACGTTATATTA
>JAUWXV010000037.1 GCA_030616165.1 bacterium
CAATAGTTGCAGTATTTTCACCCGAAATTTCTTCAGTCTGAACAAATTCTTCGCTAATATTTATGCCGATATTACTGTATATCGATCCAATCGTCTCATCGAAATGTGTTTTCAATACATTTTCTATATAGGCAACTACAGATTCAGTAGTCTTTAACTTCGTCCCTTCTGGTAAGTGAACCTTTATTGTAAACTGACCCTGATCTGCTTTTGGAATAAACTCCGTGCCAACGATAGGAATCAATAATATACAAATTATCAATAAAACCAACGTGCCTGATATAACATATTTTTTATTATTTAAAACTTTTTCCAAGAGATTCCAGTAAAATGGATATCTTATCTCTTTTTCGATTATTTCCCCTTTGAATTTCAAAAACTTTGATGCAAGCATCGGAATTAGCAGAAGTGCGACAAGAAGTGATGAAAGGAGAGAGAAGGCAACAGTCAATGCTTGTTCTTTAAACAATTCTCCTGCAATTCCATGAACAAAGATAATAGGCAGAAAAACAACAACCGTGGTAATGGTTGATGTTATTATTGCTCTGGATACCTCCGACGTACCGTTTACTGCAGCATCTCTCATATTTTCACGAAGCTGACGGTGCCTGAAAATATTCTCCACAACAACTATGGAATTATCAATCAGCATTCCTGCACCCAATGCCAGACCACCTAAAGTCATAATATTGATTGTGAGGTCATTAAAATACATTAGATTAAATGTAGCAATAATGGATATAGGAATTGCAATACTGACAATTATCGTGGCTATGACATTCCTTAAGAATAAAAATAAAACAAGCACTGCCAGAATAATACCATAAATAGCGGTCTGCCTCACTTCACCAATTGCAGCATTTATAAACTTTGCCTGATCCGATGCTATATTTACATCTACACTCGGGAGTGAGTTTTTCAAAACACCGAGTTTCTTTTTCACTGCATCAATAACACGCACAGTATTGCTCTGAGCCTCCTTATAAATTGCAATACCAACACAGGGAACACCATTAATCCTCACTGAACTCATCGGTTCTTTATATCCCATATTGACTTTAGCAATATCTTTAAGCAGTACTGGAACCCTGTTTTCAGAATAAATTTTTGCCTCGACCTTTTTACCAAAGGTCTCTTTTTCTTTATAACCTATCGTCACATTTTCAATATCTATTAGTGTATTGAATTCACCAATACCTTTTATAATATAAACCTTTTCATTATCCTTAATATTTCCCCCACTTGCATTAATATTAGAAGCCCTGATTCTGCTGACTACATCATTCAAGGTTAAACTATATGCCTCTAATAAATACGGATTCACATTTATCAATACCTCTTTTTCAAGACCACCTGAAACAGATGCTGCAGCAACCCCTTCAACCCTCTCCAGTTCTCTCTTAACAACTGTTTCTGAAATCCTTCTTATCTCATCAAGGTCTTGATTTTCGGTGCCGACAATACTTAATGTCATTACTGGCATAGCTTGCGGATCATATTTTCCAACTGTCAACTCATCCACCTCTTCATTTCCAGCAAGACGACCAACCTTTTTCTGAATATCTATCATAGCAAAATCCATATCAGTATCCCAGAAAAATTCCACAGTAACCTGTGTAAGTCCTACCCTCGATACTGAACTCACCTTCTTTACCTTGCTCACAGTGCTTACAAGCCCTTCAATATTTTTGGCAAACTGCTCTTCCATCTCTTGTGGGGGTTTTTCTCCAGATTTCAATGTCACCACTATCTTGGGGCTGTGGATGTCAGGCATAAGATCAGTTCCAAGTCTATTCAGCGATATCAATCCGAGAAGAACTATTCCAATGATTATCATAACAACAGTTATAGGATATTTTACTGAAAAACCTGGTATATTCATTAATCACTCGCCTTTATTTTACGGCCATAAATTTGACAAATTTGTGTGAGATTACCACGCCTGCGCAGGCGTCGCTTCACTCCTCGTAATGACATGTAGTTAATTTGTCATTGCGAGCGATGTCCCACGAGTACTCGGGGAGCGAAGCGTGGCAATCTAAATAATTAAATATATTAGTGATTTAAATAAAAAATTTTAATTTTCATAATTTGCCAAACTTCAGTCGTGGTATAAAATTGCATCCAAAAATATGGATTCGATAAATCGAAACCCTACAATTTTCAATAATGCTTACATAACATTAAAAACTTATTTGCCAACGGTAACCCTTGTTTTATCTTTTAATGTTTCATATCCCCTCAGGACAATTCTTTCTCCTTCTTCTAATCCGCTTATTATTTCTATATTTTCTTTATCTTCCAGTCCGAGCTCGACCTCTTTCATAATCGCCCTCTGTTTTTCCACAACGAAAACAACATCCCTATTATTTCTATTCAAAACAACATGCCTCGGCACAAGAACCGCATTTTCTTTTGATTCGATAACTATATCAACCTTAACAAACATACCTGGTATGAGCCTTCTTTTAGGATTATTAATGAATATTGTAACCTTATGTGTTCTGCTTTCCGCATCGATAGTTCGGCTTATTTCAGTTAATTCTCCAATAAAAATTTCTTCAGAGATTGCATAATTTATAACCTTTGCTTTATGTCCAATTTTTATTCTTGCAATATCAGTATTAGATACATTCACCTCAACATAAACATTATCATAATCCATAATTTTCCCTATCACCCTTCCAGCAGTAACATAATCGCCTTCTGTAATTTTTTCAAGTCTAACCAATATTCCGGAAATGGGAGTTTTTACATTGAGTTTATCCATCATTATTAATGATGCTTCATAATTATACTTTGCATCCACTCTATGCTGGTCTGCAAGTTGAACTTCTTTTAAAGTAACGCCTCCCTTTTCGTACAGGCTTTTTTGTTTTTCATATTCTCTTTCAGCAGTCTCCATAGTTTTAAGTTTTAACTCTACCCTTGCATTATTGACAAGTTCTCGGTTCTCTAATTTTGCAATCATCTGATTCGTTTTAACACGAATTCCTTCCTGTATCCTGAAATTGGATGTAGAAGCAAAACTGAAAAATCCTGATGCTTCTGTTAATATCTCCGCTTCGGCTATTGGTTTTATTGTTCCTGTTGATGAAACATATTCTTCAATCAGCCCCGTTTCAACACTTTGAACAGATACAGGAACATCTATTAACTCCATTTCTGTATTGTCCTGCCCCCCGCAGTTCAAAACAAACAACATTATCAAAAATATTTGCCATAATTTAAATATCTCTTTCAAAACTATACTCCTCATTTTATTATTTATCTTTGTAAATTTAAAAGTTTCTTATAAAACTTACTACAAAAAAATTAATAATATCCTTTTATATTATACTATTGAAAATAAAAAATTATTCAATCTCAGAGATTGCAGGTCTATTATTTTCAAAATCCCACATAGTTTTAACAACAATATCCATCAATGCCTTTTTATAATCAATCAACGCACTCAAATACTCCACCCTTGCTCTGGTAAGACTGTTCTGTTCAAGAGCCAGTTCTCTTGAAGTAATGTCTCCATTTTTAAATCTCTCAAGTGAAATATCATAAGTCTTTTCAGCAAGTTCAATATTTTTCTCTGTTATTTCGATTCTGCTTTTACTCTCTTCAAGCCTTCTTACAGCATCTCTGACTTCTTCTTTTAGTGTCTCCTTGGTATCATCCAGTTTATATTCAGCATTTTTAAGGTCGGCTTCCGCTGCTTGAACCTCAGCCTCATTTCTTCCCCAATCCCATAGTGGCATTGAAAAATTTATCCTTACACTCCGGGTAAGATCAAAATCATTAAATGTATTCCTATATTCTTCATCCGTTCCATCTATACCGTATGTAGCTATAATATTGCCTTTAAATTCACTTCTGCTGTCAGCATCTATAACGCTCAACTCGCTTCTTTCAATATATATTTCATCAACCCTTAATTCCGTTCTATATTTTAGCGCTTTATTTAAAGCATCATCAATATCAACTTCTATGGGTTTATATTCAAATTCTGCTGCTATATCTATTTCCTGCTCAATATCCAATCCAATTAAATGTTTGAATAAATCCTCGATTCTTCTAAGATTTCCAATACTCATTTCGAGGAAATTTTTATTTCTTGCAAGTTCCACCTCAAGCTGCATTACTTCAACCTCCGGAATAAGGTCAGCCTGAAATCTATTCACAGCCATTTGATAGACATCTTCTGATTGTTTCACAAGACCTTCATCTATCTTTACCTGTTCTTTTGCCTGATAAAGGTCATAGAACCTATTAGTAACATCAGCAATTATTGCCAGTTTATATCTCTCATACTGTTCTTCTGTCTCTTCAAATCCCAGTTCAGCCCTTCTAATATTCATCTTCAGGGTATTTGGTGTAAAGATTGGCTGAACAAATTGGAAATATAATTTATTCGAAAAAAATCTGCTGTCTGTTCTTCCGAACTCTTCTCCGGTTAAAGGATTGAATCGTTTGCTGTCATTGAAAAGGTCATTTCGGAAAAATGTTCCATAAAGTGATAGAGTCCCATTAGTGCTGAATGGCTGGCTAATTATAATTTGACCCTGATTCTGAAAATTCCCCTTCTTTTCAAAAACATCTTTGTTTGAAAATGCATCAAGAACTTGATTAATCGATTCCGAATAACTCGGCACATCAAAACTCAAATTTGCATAAGACCTCAATGAAGCCCTTGCTGCTTTAAGTGTTTCTGTCGACCTTCTTACACTCTCTTTAAGTGTTTTTATGCTGTAACTTTTATTCAACGCTGTCTCTACACTTTTCTCAAGTGTGAGTACTAATGGCGTTTCACAAAATGACATCTTAGTAATAAAAAAAATTAAAATAAATAAAATTCCGATATAATTAAGTTTAATTCTCATTCTTCACCTCTATTTTTAACCATATCATATATAGAATTCTCAAATTTGAAGATAAAATAAAAAAATTATTGCGGATTGTCCATATAAAATTTTAATTTTTTACCGCTTCGTCCTTCAAAGAAAACAGGTTATTTTTTCACCCACTTTACAGCATCTGCAAGTATGAATCCATCTGATTTATCAGATAATTCAACTTTATAATCTCCTTTTGAAAAGTAATAGGTCCCTAACCCGTTCCATCCTTTTTCGGAATTTCTTGCAAGAAATTCCAATCTTTCTTCACCGTCATCATGATAAATAGTAATCTCATATATTTTGCCAAGTCTTTTTTTAAAAAAATCGTCATTTATGTAAAAATATACAAAATATTCACCAGGCTCAGAAATATTTGCTTTCCAGACTGCAATATGTTTACCAGAACCCTTTTTCTTCACTAATGAGGTATGACGATATTTCCCGTAGGCATACTTGTTGTTTCTTAATCTCCATTTATTAAAACTACCCCAGGCATTCGGATTATTCGGGAGATTGTATGCTAAAGGTCTGAAATCCTTCTTTTTTGATTTATCGATATCCGGTCTTAAAAGACTCTTTTCAGTTAAATCTTCCACATAAAAATTATCATCAAGATCATCGACAATTATTTCATTACTAACAACATCAGGGAGTGTAGATACTGTTGTATAAGATTCCTCTCCCTTTTTTAATTTTTTATACTCCGAAATATAAAAATTTTCCCTGAAACTTTCTCTGTTAAGAGAGAAAAACGGCTCCACATCAACATACAAAGGCTTATCAGGAACGACAATTTTAATCTCCTTCTCCTCATAGCTTTTAAAATTTGAAAATTTAGTAATCAGGTCTTCCTCAGTTTTAAATTCTAATTTAACATATCCTTCCCCCTTTTCTCCATTTTTCAGACGCACAATTATTTGATAGGAAGGAGTTTCGGATTCAATCTGATATGCCTCAACACTTTTCAACAGAAACCCGGGAATCTGGGTGTTATAAAGCCAATTATTGAAAAAATCGCTAAGACCATCCTTATAAATCTCTTCAGCAGTCTCTTTAAAAAGGTTAATAGTAGGATAATCAAAAGAATATTTAGAGACAAAAGTCTTTAGTAATTCTCCAAATTTTTCACTTCCCATCATCTCACGCAGGGTCTTAATCATTGCCTCCCCTTTAACATTCATAACATCCTTGAATAAATCTGGGTCATCCATCGGAGAAAATTCGCTCAGTGGTTTTTCTTCCAACAATTTGTAAAGACTATCTATCCCCACTGAAAGTACTAACCTCCCACCCAATGAAAAACCAGCTTCACTACTACCGCCTGGCCCTATACTCATATTAAACCCTCCCCGAAAACCACTAACTCTTATAGGTTGAATAGGCACAATCCCTGTTACCCATTCAGCAACAAAGTTATTCATCCCAAATGTGAGTAATGGATATAAATTATCTTTCGGGTCAATCCTGAATCCCCAATAGTTCGGTATAAACTTATGGTCTATGCGGGATTCAAACACGCCTGAACGTGAAATATACCCATTAAGAATATCCAACTTTACCTTTTCCTCAGAAGTATCCTCCCCCCTTCTTTTTGCACGATTAATAAGCCTCTTAAATCTACCTTCAAAATTTGCTGACAGAATCCCCCCTTCTTTCATCATCGATATGCCGGGTAGATTCATAACACTTGCTCTATCCCAGCTCTTCGAAAATTCTGCCATTTGAACTGGAACCTCTATTAAGGAAATACTTTTATATGGATAACTTAATCCTGTCCTATACCTTATTTCTCTTAATTTTTCAGCAATAAAACCTTTCAAAGTATCAGAAACATCAGAGTAAAAGGAAATATTTTTATTATGTAATGGTGAATAATATAATGTACATTTGATACTATCATACATAGCACTTACAGTTTCATATTTTCCAGTATTTATTGAAAATTTCGGAACAGGTATATCAGAAATCCAGGTAAAAACCGATTCTTCCTTATTTTCCACCACAGAAACAAGTTCTCCTTGAGTTAAAGTAATATGACCTTTAGGCACTTTTATACTTATATCCGATGTCGAAAAACATACCCTTCTTTTTTCTGGATACTGATATCCACAACTGGCTCCCATTGTGGGATACCACCCTGTCTCTGGAAGCAAAAATGAATAATCTTTACCTATACAGTAATAAATCGCACCTGCAAGTTCTTGAAGAATAATATCTTCATATCCTTTCTTCGATTCATCAAATTCTAAAAAGAATGCCCTATCGTCAAGTTTTCCATCATAATCGATAATTATATTTGTTGAATCGTCTGGGAAAACTGGAACATCTGAAATATCAATATTTAAAATTGAATAATCCCTATCAAATTTAACAGGTATCTGCTTATTATCTTTTTCAATTAAACAACGATTTATTTTTAGTCCTGGATTTAATGAAAATATCAAATTATTTAATTTTTTATCTGTATCATTTAAAATTTTTATCTCTGCCAATACTTCTATTTCTCTATTTTTTGGAAGTAAATTTATTTTCATAGAGTAGTGCTTAAGCCAGGGCACATCATAATTAACATACCTCTTTTCTGCTTCAAGGGCTGTTTTTCTATATTCAGCCCTCTTTCCTGCTTTATACGGAAAATAATAGATAATCGCCGATGAAACTAAAACCATAATAATTATTGTTATTTTCAATAAACTATATTCTCTTTTGAACTGCCTCAGTCTGGGATAAAAAAGTATGGACAATCCAATAAACACAAATCCAAGAATTACATACAAAACCCTCTGAAGAATAACCGTATCAATATTTGCAAATCCCACAAGGTCTGAAGTAAAAATTGATATCCGGTAGCATCCAAAATCAAGTAAATTATAAAAATATCTCGAAAGCCAAAACCAAATTACTCCAACATATCCTAATGATAAAAATATCACAGCAAAGCGATTCTTTACAGAAAGGACTATAAAAAATTCAAAAGCAGATATATATAATACGGAAGGAATGTTAATCATCAGGAAATAAAAAATATAATTTTCAAATTTTACAGGCACATCAAGAAAAATCAGCCCCATTATTAAACTAAGAAGCATAATAAATAGACTAACAAGCATGATAGGAATAATAACACCAAGATATTTACCGATAATAATTTCAAAAGATGTCAGGGGTTTTGATAATAAAACATCTCTTATATTAGAAAAATCATCTTTGCTTTTGAAGTTGAAAACAAAAAATATCATTGCAATATTTATCACAGTGCTAAAATATATTAAAGAAAAATATCCTATAGTATTAACAGCAAGTAAACCAAATTGCACCTCCCCTGAAGCAAATACATTAAACATTATTACGCCGGCAGTTATAAAACCAGCAATAACAAATCCAATACCGCATAAAATCCAGAATCTTGCAGTGCGTAAAAGGAGTTTCATTTCGTATTTTGCAATTGTTCCAGTATTTAAAAAATTCATCAAAAATTCACCTTTTCTGTTCCATGGAATATGCAAATTTTAAGTAATTATCCGAACTTTAGTAATCTTTTTATTTTTATTAAAATATCTACACACCCGTAGGGGCGGTTCGCGAACCGCCCTCACGCGTCTATCACCAACAGGTCTTAATTCCTCACGAAACGTGAAATAGAGAAAGGGCGATCCGTAATTAGTTACATTAATACTAATGTTATGTTTATCATAAATGTAAACCGACCAACGTCAAATTACCTCTGTCATTCCCCCGAGTACTCGGGGGAATCCATAATAAACAATATATTATAGTATGCCATAAAAAAATTATATTCCTCCCGAAAATTCGGGAGGAATTACAAAAAATATTTATTCTTTGTAGGGGCAATTCATGAATTGCCCCTACATCTCGTATTGTTTAACAAATACGTAATTTATAATAATTTAATATATTTAATAAACCTTACAAAGAAATTTTTTAAGTTGAAAAAAACTTACGCTAAATCTTCATCTGAGATTTTTTTGCCGACTTGAGTTTCCATAAAATAGACATAAGCATCCTCGAGCGTGGGCTGGATTCTTTCTCCAGAATATTTATCAAGTTCCCTTCCTACTATCTTCAGTTCCAATTTCCCATTAACGGGCACCGTTGTTATAATGTTATAATTTTTCTTTATCTCATCCAGTTCTCTCTCATCAATCACTATTTTCCAAACGTGCCCCTCTGCCATTTTAACAAGTTCTAAAGGATTACCTTCGAAAACTATCTTTCCATTATCCAAAAGAGCAATATTTTGACAGGTGCTCGATATATCGCCGACAATATGTGTCGAAAGAATAATAATTTTATTCTGGCTAATGTCAGCCAGAAGGTTTCTGAATTTTATCCTCTCTTCGGGGTCGAGTCCGGTTGTGGGTTCATCTATTATAAGAACTTTAGGGTCTCCAATCAGAGCCTGTGCAATTCCGAGTCGCCTTATCATCCCTCCTGATAATTTCTTTGCTTTGCGGTCTCTTACTTCTGTCAGTCCCATAACATCAAGCATCTCTTCAACTTCCTTTCTCTTTTTAGTTTTATTCTTTATTCCATTGAGCGAAGCGATGTAATCAAGAAACTCCCATGTTTTTAACTTAGGATATACTCCGAACTCCTGTGGAAGGTATCCCAACATCCCTCTTATTTCTTTTCGATTATTAGCAATATCATATTTACCTACTTTTACATCTCCGCTTGTAGCTTCAAGTAACGTTGCAAGTATCTTCATCAAGGTTGTTTTACCAGCACCATTAGGACCTAAAAGCCCAAACATCCCTTCTCCTATCTCAATATTTACATCATCAAGGGCTTTAACTCCTTTCTTGTAAATCTTCGTCAAATTTTTAATATTTATCTTCATTTCAGCACCTTATATTAATTTTGAAGAAACAATATTGTTTAAAAATTAAAAATTAATAAAAATTATATTTGAAATCCCTGAAAAAATCACCCTTCAATATTATTAGACTATAGTAAAATAAAAAACTTTTCAAATCTATTTAAAAGATTGTTTTATTATAATTCTGCTAATTATATTAAGTTCAAAAAATTAAAAAAGTTGTTATATTATAACATAAATAAATATAACAACTTTTTTAATTCTCATCAATATTATTTTATTTATTCATAGATGAAAGATGCTGAGTTTTTGCTGCATAGACTGTATTCTTTAAAAGCATAGCAATAGTAAGTGGTCCAACTCCCCCGGGAACCGGTGTTATAGCTTTTACCTTTTTCTCAACCGATTCAAAGTGTACATCCCCCACAAGTCGATAACCTTTTTTAGATAGTGGGTCATCAATTCTATTGAGTCCCACATCAATAACCACTGAACCTTCTTTAACCATATCCCCTTTTATCCCTTCAGGAACGCCCATCGCAGCTATTATTATATCTGCCTGTTTTGTGAAATGAGCAAGGTTTTTTGTTCTGGTATGGCAGATTGTAACCGTTGCATTTCCACCTTTTGCTTTTCTCATTAAAAGAGCAGCAAGGGGTTTTCCGACAATGTTGCTCCTTCCTATGATTACAGCATGCTTCCCTTCGGGGTCGATATTTTCATACTCAAAGATTTCTAATATTCCAGCAGGGGTACATGGAATAAAATTTGGCTTACCATCGAGGATTTTTCCAAAATTTATCGGATGCAAACCATCTACGTCCTTTTCGGGATTTATTCTCATCAAAATTTCACTCTCATTCAGGTGATTGGGAAGGGGAAGCTGAACTAATATACCATTAACATTTTTATTATTGTTGAACTCTTCAATATTTCTGTTTACTTCTCCCTGTGAAGATTCTTCATTAAGCCGCCTTACATCCGAAGTTATGCCCAATTTAATGCATTCTTTTTCTTTCATATTAACATATATTTTCGATGCAGGATTATTCCCCACCAAAATAACACCAAGACAGGGCACCACTCCTTCATCTTTAAGTAAATCAATCTCTTTTTTCAATCTGATTTTTATATCTTCTGCTATTTTTTTCCCGTCGATTATTTTAGTCATATCTCTCCAAAACTAAATTTTAAGAAATTTTCTTGAAAAAATTTTGCAATCAGCATATCTACTTTGCATAAGATACAGCCCTAAATTCTCTAATAACGGTTACCTTAATCTGTCCGGGATACTCCATTTCGGTTTTAATCTTCTGTGCTACATCCTGTGAAATCTGAAAAGCTTCGAGGTCATCAACCTTATCCTGTTCAACAATCACTCTGATCTCGCGCCCTGCCTGAATGGCATAAGTTCTTGAAACACCCTTAAAAGATTCTACTAATTTTTCGAGTTTTTCCAATCTTCTGATGTAGCCCTCTAAAGTTGCTCTTCTTGCTCCTGGTCTGGATCCTGAAATAGAATCTGCTGCCTGAACCAGAACGGTTATCGGGGAAATTATTTCTACATCTTCATGATGACCCTCTATTGCATTTGTCACAATCGGTCCTTCATGATACCTTTTTGCAATCTCAACGCCGATGTGGGCATGAGTCCCCTCTGTATATCTATCCATAGCCTTACCAATATCATGTAAAAGTCCAGCTCTTTTTGCTAAATTGGCATCTAAGTTCAATGAAGCAGCCATCAACCCTGCAAGATAAGCAACCTCCACGGAATGCTGTAAAACATTCTGTCCATAGCTGGTTCGATATTTGAGTTTACCGAGAAGTTTTACTAATTCTGGATGTATTTTGGGGATACCTGCTTCAACAAGTACCTGTTCACCCACCTCTATTATCATATCATCCATCTCTTTTTTAGTTTTTTCTATTATGTCTTCAATCCTTGCTGGGTGAATCCTTCCATCTTCTATTAATTTTTCAAGAGCCATCCGTGCCACTTCCCTTCTAATGGGGTCAAAAGAAGATAATACCACTGCTTCTGGCGTATCATCGACAATCACCTCAACACCGGTAACTGTTTCAAACGCTCTAATGTTTCTGCCATCTCTACCTATTATTCTACCTTTCATATCTTCGTTTGGAAGATTGACTACTGATACAGTATTCTCAACAGCATGATCTACCGCTGATCTTTGAATAGCTGAAACAATTATCTCTTTTGCATCTTTATTGGCAGTCAATCTCGCATTTTCTCTTATCTCCTTGACCATTAAAACAGAATCTCTCTTTGCCTTTTCTATTAAAGAATCCATAAGAAGTTTTTTTGCTTCAGTAGCCGACATACGAGATATTTTTTCAAGTTGTTCATTTTCTTTTCTTATTAATTCATTAAGGGTCTTTTCTTTCTCTTCAATAATTTTTGATTTCCTAATTACATCCTTTTCTAATTTTCTTATCTCTTTCTCGGTTTTACTCAATAATTCAGCTCTTCTTTCCAAACTTGTTTCCCTCGAAGCAGTTGCCTTCTCTAATTTTTCCAATTCATGCCTTTTTCCTTTAGTTTCGTTGTCAAATCTTTGCTTAAGTTTATACCACTCATCTTTTGCCTCAAGCAATTTTTCCCTTTTCAATGTATTAGCATTCTTTTCCGCTTCATTAATAATATCATTTGCCTTTTTAGCAGCTTCTCTTACTTTATTTCTGCCAATTTTCGAACTTATATACCAGCTTAAAATATTAGTTATTGCACTTATTACAATAACAATTACGATACAAACATATATAGAAATTTGCATAGCTCCTCCATTTCAAAATCAATTAACATTTATTGCATCTATTCTATTTCTAAAGATAATCATTTAATTTATAATAATTTAAAAATAAAATATTTT
The DNA here is from genome assembly GCA_030616165.1 of bacterium. GTDB lineage: Bacteria > SM23-31 > SM23-31 > JAUVVT01 > JAUVVT01 > JAUWXV01. The sequence goes on from JAUWXV010000037.1 coordinate 12,621, forward strand.
TAATTTTTTGCAGAACTTTTGTAAATTTTTATTTAATTAATTCCACTTTAATTTCATTATTTCCTGTCTTTTGAAAAATAAATTAGAATTTTATATATACATACATAAAAAAAAATCCCCATATTATAAAATTGTGACTTTATATTAAAGAACCGTCTTCGACACGGTGGGTGCCTTCCCATGCGCTTTTTACTTCCACTTCGAGATGAGGCCTGTAATAGACGCCTGGAGCAAAGCTCCCTATTTTATTAGTGTTGGTTCTTTAATTTGTATGCCACAAATTATAATACAGGGATAAATTAACCTAAATTATCTTTTCTCAGATTTTTTTACTTCTCCAAATCCTGAACATTTCTATCTATCTTTTCTATCAGTTTTTCAGCATCTTTACTCATTATTTCCAATAATTTCTTCTTTTCCTCTCTTTCCCTCATAAGTTCATCAGCTATATTCAATGCCGCCAGAACTGCAACCTTTAATGGGGATTTTGAACTCATTGCCCTGTCTATCTCGAGCATAACATCATCTACATGTTTTGCAACAGATTTGACATATTTATTATCTCCCCCCGTTTTTACCGGATATTCCATCCCGTATATGCTTACTTTTACTACATCTTTTTCTTTATTCATATCCCCACATTATCAAAAATTTGAGAAAGATTTTTTCTAAATTGATTACACTAATAAATATTTTATTAAAAAATTAATATAAGTTTATCCAACCTCGTTAAAATCCTCTTCAACCCATCCTTTAATTTTGACTCTTTTTTTGAACTTACATTACTTGAAGCGCCAGAAAGACCTATATTTTCTTTTTTTAGTAATTCAATTAATTCTTTATCCTTTCTTTGATTGTTTAAAAGTCTTTGACATTTCGCTTTTATTAATTTATTTTCCTCTTTTAGCTGGACTAACAGATGAAACAACTTATCAATCTCTTTTTCCAATTTTTGTAATACCTCTAATTCCATAATATAAATTTAATCATTAAATTACAAAAATCAAAACAAATTTACTTTTTTTTTTACTTTTTTCTTAATTCTGCTCCAACCAAAATTCGAAGTTCATTAATAATCCTTTCAATAACCTCATCTATTTCTGATTCCTTTAACGTCTTCTCTAATGAATAAAACTGGAGCGAAAAACCGATACTTTTTTTATTTTTTGGAATTTGTTCTCCTTCATAAAGGTCAAAAACATCAACTTTCTTAAGATATTCACCCCCATTTATTTTTATATAATTTATTAATTCCTTAGCAGATACATCTTTTGATAATAAAAATACTAAATCTCTTTCAATTGAAGGGAACTGAGGGATAGGAATAAATTTTAATTTTCTTTGAGAAATTTTTTTTATTATATTATCTAAAAATATCTCAAATATATAAACATTGTTTTTGCCCGAAATATCAATATAATTATCTTCTACCCTGCCGAAAAATCCAGAATAAACATTATCTATCTTTATCCCACAACATTCGCTCAACCGATTTTTATCATAATAAAAAAATTCATAATTTTCAAGAAAAATTTTATTAAAAAATGTCTCAATAATCCCCTTAACACAATAAAAATCAACAAGGATTTTACCAATTTCCCAATTCGGAAATTCAATCGTTCCCTCAATTGCTCCAGCAAGATTTAATGATTCAAATTCAGTAGAATCTACCCCACTCTTCGCCGAAAATACCTTCCCAATTTCAAATATCCTTACGTTTTTTTGTTCACGGTTTTTATTGTATTCTATTATCTTTAACACATTCTCCATCAGGGTCTTCCTCATCCAGTTCATCCCTTCGGAGATAGGATTTTTGATTTTAATCAAACCAGCCTCATTTTCAATCCAATCTTTCTGTCTATCCCCAACTATACTGTTTGTGATTATCTCATAAAAGCCCAATCCAATAAATATATTTCTGAATTCATCTATATACTTTTCGACATTATCTTCAATCTTAGTCTGGATATTGATAGTAGAAAATTTTGCCTCTTCAATATTATCGTAACCATAAATCCTTGCAATCTCTTCTACTAAATCTATTTCCCTGGTAACATCTTTTCGGAAACTCGGTACACTTACCATTAAATTTTTATTCTTTTTCACCAAAAACTCAAGCCCCTCAAGTATAGAAACAATATTTTTTCTCTGCATCTTTTTTCCTAAAATTTTATTAACCCTATCCGGACGCAGTGTTATAAACTTCTCCTCTTTTTTAAGATAATTAACATCCAAACACCCTTTGACAATTCTTCCATCAGCAATCCTCTTCATTAAATCAATTGCTCTGTCAGATGCAAAATCGACAATTTGAGGGTCAACTCCCCTCTCAAACCTTATGGAAGCATCTGTTGATAACCCAAGCTTTTGTGAAGTTTTTCTGATATTTATCGGATTGAAATAGGCACTCTCAAGAAGAACATTTTTTGTATCTTCTGATACTTCAGAATTAATCCCTCCCATTATCCCAGCAAGGGCAACCGGTCTTTTCCCATCACAAATCAAAAGTGAACCGCTGTCTAACACCCTTTCTACTCCGTCAAGAGTGGCAAATCCTTCACCACTCTGTGCAAGTCGGACAATAATCTTGTGATCGTAAATCAAAGAAAGATTAAATGCATGAAGAGGCTGTCCGAGTTCCATTAAAACGTAATTTGTAATGTCAACAATATTATTTATAGTTCTCAATCCCACTGATTCCAACCTCTTCACAAGCCAGAATGGAGACTGGGCAATTTTTACATCCTTTATCACCCTCGCTGTATATCTCGGACAATTGACCCTATCCTGAATCTCAATTACAACATCATCCTCTATTCTATCCTCATCCTCTTCCAACGAAAACTTTGGCATCTTAATTCTGTTTCCACTAAGAGCGGCTACCTCCCTTGCTATTCCTATTATACTCATACAGTCCGCTCTATTTGGTGTTATAACTATATCAAGGACTGCATCCCTGTTTTCGGGTTCAAACTGGAACATTTCACCAGGATGGAATTTCTCATCAAGCACCAAAATCCCACTGTGGTCATCAGAGATACCAAGTTCTTTTTCTGAACAGAGCATTCCTTCTGAAACTATTCCCCTAATTTTTGCTTTTTCTACATATATACCTGAAGGAAGAAATGCACCAGGAAGAGCAGTTACAAAATATTCCCCCTCTTTAACATTTGGTGCGGCACAGACTATTGAAACTTTCCTGCTGCCTACATCCGTGATACATATATGAAGTCTGGAAGAATCCGGATGTTTCTTTATTTCAAGAACTTTACCAACAACAATCTTTTTGGATTCGGGTATAATTTTCTCAATCTCCTCAACCTCAAGCCCTGCCATAGTCAGTCTTTCAGCAAGTTCTTCAGGAGACCAATCAAATTCAACGTATTCCTTTATCCAATTATACGAAACCCTCAATTTTTACCTTTATTCAAATTTTATTAAAAATAGAACATTTTAATTCTACATACGAGTTTGCAACGTCGTCCCGAGTACTCGGGACTCCTCGCAATGACAGGGGGGAATGGAATGAAACCCTCAATTTTTACCTGTAATGTTAATCTCAAAAATTAATTTATTTTAAAAAAACTCTGTCAAACTTTATTGAAAAGAATCTTAATCAAAATTGGTTCAGAAATCTCATATCATTTTCATAAAAGGTTCTAATATCATCAATTTGATATTTAAACATTGCAATTCTTTCTACCCCCATCCCGAATGCATATCCCGAATAAATCTCAGGGTCGATATTCACAAACTTGAACACCTCTGGATCAACCATTCCTGCACCCGATATTTCAACCCATCCGGCTCCTTTACAAATCTTACACCCTTTTCCTTTACAAAACATGCATAAAAAATCATATTCAGCACTTGGTTCGGTAAATGGGAAAAAACTTGAACGAAACCTGATCTTCATATCTTTACCGAACATCGCCCTGGCAAAAGTTAATATGATCCCTTTTAACTCCGCAAATGTGACATTTTTATCCACATAAAGCCCTTCTACCTGCATAAAAATCGGTGAATGTGTGGCATCAGGGGTATCTCTCCTGAATACTCTTCCTGGAGCAATAATTCTTATCGGTGGCTTAGTCTTCTCCATTATCCGAATCTGAACTGGTGATGTGTGTGTCCTAAGAAGCATATTATTTGTCAGGTAAAATGTATCCTGAAGTTCTCTTGCCGGATGACCAGGTGGTATATTCAATGCTTCAAAATTGTAATAATCCGTTTCAATCTCCGGTCCCTCTGCTATCTCAAATCCCATAAAAGAAAATATAGACTTTATCTCTTCCATTATCATCGTAAGTGGATGTTTTTTCCCGATAAATCTCTTAAAACCGGGAAGAGTTATATCATACCTTTTTTCAGTCTTTTCAATCTGTATTAATCTTTTGTTAACTTCTTTTAGTTTTTCTTCGATATATTTTTTTAATTCATTCAGTTCGTTTCCAATTAAAGGTCTCTTTTCAACAGAAAATTCTCCCAACCTTCTAAAATAAGATGACACAAATCCCTTTCTTCCGAGATAGTTTACTCGAATCTGATTTAAATCACTGATATTTATAATTTTATCAAATTCTTTATTGAATTGATTTTTTAACGAATTTATCTCATCTAATATATTTGATTTAACATTATTCATTGGAAAAATTTTGATAAAACATAAAATTATCTCTAATTCGTCCTGAATACTGGCGATGAATTAGAAATTGTTAATATTTCTAAACCGATATAGAATTAACTATCTTTTTAAACGCATCTGGATTATTCACAGCGAGTTCTGCAAGCGTCTTTCTGTTAACTTCAATATTTGCATCTTTCAACCTTTTCATAAATACAGAATAAGACAAACCATACGCCCTGACCGCTGCATTTATTCTTATAATCCATAACTTTCTGAATTCTCTTTTTCTTGTTCTTCTATCTCTATAAGCATATTTTAGAGCCCTCATTACGCTCTCTTTAGCAGTCCTTAGGAGTCTACTCCTTGCTCCTCGATACCCTTTCGCAAGTTTAATGATTTTCTTTCTTTTTCTTCTTGACGAAACACTGCTTTTCACCCTGGGCATTATCTATTCTCCTTTTCTCTTTTCATAAAGAAATTAACCCTATGGTATGAACATAGGGTTAAAAACTTAACAATAAATTGATGATATAAATACATTTTATATCATTTTTTTTATCTTTTTTGTATCAGAAGAATTTACCAGCGAAGATTTTCTCAGATTCCTCTTTCTTTTTCTGGTTTTTTTGGTCAGAATATGACTGGCACAAGCCTTCTTTCTTTTAATTTTTCCTGAAGCAGTCTTTTTAAACCTTTTTGCGGCTCCGCTTTTTGTCTTTATTTTTGGCATTTCCCCTTGTTCCTTTTACCATTACCTTTTTATAAAATATACTATAAGATTTCTTCCCTCTTTCTTAACCGGAGATTCAATTTTTGCTATATCAGAAAGCTCTTTTTCTATTTCTTTAAGAACATTCATTCCGAAATCTTGATATACAATCTCCCTTCCTTTAAAAATTACCGTTGTCTTTAGTTTATTACCCTGTTCTATGAACTTTCTTGCATTCTTTATTTTAAAATTAAAATCGTGTTTTTCCGTCTTAGGTCTAAACCTTATTTCTTTAACATGGATGATATGCTGCCTTCTCTTACTATCCTTTTCCTTTTTGCTTAACTCATACTTAAATTTTCCGAAATCCATTATTTTACAGACGGGAGGTTTTGCATTCGGTGAAATCTCAACAAGATCAAGTTCCTCCTTTTTTGCAATATCCAGAGCCTCAGAAATACCCAATATTCCAATCTGCCCGCCGTCTGCGCCAATAAGTCTTACTTTCGGAGATTTTATTTGTTTGTTTACCCTTACTTTTTTTCCTTTTATAATTTCATCACTCCAAGTTAATTTAACATAAATCCTATTACAAATAAAATATTAATTCACCTCAATAAAAGCCAAATACTAATAAGTGGTTCTTGTGCAGTGCACAGAATCAAGGTTTTAACTAAATTTTTTCCCTCTTTCTTTTTTAATTAAATTTATAAATTCTGTTAATTTCAATGCCCCGATGTCTCCCTTTTTTCTCTTTCTAACGGAAACCGTCTCATTTTTTTCTTCTTTATCACCTACAATCAACATATAATTCGTTTTACTTAGTTCTCCCTCACGGATTTTATATCCGACCTTTTCATTTCTTGAATCATTATTAACTCGAAAGTTATTATCTCTTAAAATATTTTCAATTTTCAAAGCATAATTATAATGCTTTTCACTCACTGGGATAATTAAGATTTGTGTTGGTGCAAGCCAAAGAGGTAAATCACCGCCATAATGTTCAATTAAAACTCCCGTGAATCGTTCTATTGAACCAAGAATTGCTCTGTGAATCATAACCGGTCTTTTTTTACTGCCAGATTTTGCGACATATTCAAGTTTAAACCGTTTAGGCATCGAAAAATCTACCTGAATAGTCCCACACTGCCAGGTTCTGTTCAGGCAGTCTGTGATATGAAAATCGATTTTTGGTCCGTAAAATGCTCCTTCCCCTTTATTTATTTTATAATTTATATCCCTTGCTTTCAGAGCATTTTCAAGGCACTCTTCGGCTAATCTCCAATCTCTTGCAGAACCTATCGCCTTTTTAGGCTTTGTAGATAATTCAATAAGATATTCATTAAACCCAAATGTTGAATAGATTTCTATAACAAGGTCGATAATCTTTGTTACCTCTTCTTCAACCTGCTCAAATAGACAAAATACATGAGCATCGTCCTGTGTAAATTGTCTCACACGAAATAATCCATGAAGAACACCTGTCTTCTCGTGTCTATGAAGCAATCCCAATTCAGCAAACTTTACAGGGAAATCTTTATAAGACCACAACTTTTCTTTAAAAAATAGGAGTCCTCCAGGGCAGTTCATAGGTTTTACTGCATAACCCTTGTTATCAATCTTTGTAAAATACATATTTTCCCTATAATTTTTCCAGTGTCCGCTTCTGTGCCATAGTTCCTTATTAAGAATAATAGGAGTTTTAATTTCGTAATAATTTTCTCTTCTGTGGACTTCACTCCAGTAATTAATAATTTCATTAAAAATAATCACCCCTTTAGGGTGCCAGAATGGAAAACCAGGTGCCTCCGGATGAAAACTGAAAAGGTCAAGTTCTTTACCGATTTTGCGGTGGTCCCTCTTTTTCGCTTCTTCAATAAGATTCAGATATTTTACTAATCCACCTTTATCAGGATAGGATACTCCGTATATCCTCTGTAGCATAGGATTTCGCTCATCTCCCCTCCAGTAAGCACCGGCAATACTCAACAATTTAAAATTCTTTATTCTTCCTGTTGATGGAAGATGTGGTCCTTTACAAAGGTCAACAAAATCTCCCTGCCTGTAAACAGTTACTTCATCTTCAAGTTCTTCCAGATATTCTACTTTGTAACTTTCATTTAAACTTTTAAAAAGTTCTATCGCCTCCTCTCTTTTTAAAACTTCTCTTTTTAAGGAAAGATTTCTTTCTGATATTTTTTTCATCTCAGACTCAATGTGATAAAGGTCTTCCAATATAATACATTCTCCGAAATCAATATCATAATAAAACCCATTAGAAACAGGAGGTCCAAACCCGAGTTTTGCATCTGGATAAAGTCTCTTAACCGCATGCGCCAGTAAATGTGCAGAAGTGTGCCAGTAAACCTCCATACCTTCTGGTGAATCAACCGTTAAAATTTCTAAATCACCACTTTCATTCAGTTTTTCTGTCAGGTCTATTAATTCTCCATTAAATTTAACAGCCACAGCTTTATCGGAAAGGTCTCTATCAATCTTATTAAGAATATCAACAGATTTTACTCCCTTTTTGAATTTAAGGACCCTCCCATCGGTAAGCCTCAAGTCAATTTCATTTTCAGCGGTCAATACTTCTTCCATTTCCCTCACTTATAATTTAAAAATCCACTTTCTTTGAAAAGAAAGTGGACAAAGAAACTTTATACTTATTCCTTGCTTACTTCTTTTTCAAAGAAGTAAGTACTTTCTTTCTTACTTTTAATAAAAATTAACTTTTCGTGGGCGATACTGGACTTGAACCAGTGACTTCTTGCATGTCAAGCAAGCACTCTAACCACCTGAGCTAATCGCCCATCCCTCTCTAAATACTGTAATTAAATATAAAAAATATATCAACATTAAAAAGGCGTATCATTTTATAATTCGACACGCCTGAAAATTTGTTTACACATATATCATAACACAATAATCAGTATTCAATGAAATAACTATATCAATATTCGATTTCGTCAATTCTTATCTTTTAATTTTCCCTCTTTAATAATATAATTTATTGTTTTTTAACAAAAATAATTTACTTAAAATTATTCCTAAAATCAAGAATTTTTTATTTTCTCAATTTTATTTTTTAAGAAGCAATACATTAAATTGTTTTTCAATTTTGTTATATTGATTGAGAAACCATTAACATGAAAATTTTTTACTCAATTTCATATTCCAGAGTTTTCAGAACATCCTTAACACGAGGATATAATCTTGCAGTATTCTGGTAATATATTTTTGCAAGGACATCTATGGGCAGTGCTAATCCATGGGTTTCTGTACTCCCGAAGAATCCACCTTTGATTACTTTATCGGTTTCCAGAATCTGGAAACATCGGTAATATTGTTCGGCTACCCTCTGATAGTTTCCGTCTTTAGTCTGACTGCCGATGTCGGTGCCGAATAGAATTCTATCAGCATATTTAATAATAAATTCCCGAAGATTTTCTCTTTCCATCCTGTGAAACTGCTGAAATCTTGCAGCAAGGTCAATGTTAAGATTAGGATAAGTCTCCAGAATATACCGTAAATAATCCAACTGCTCATCCGAATAAAAATGGTCTAACATATGAGCATTCACAACTACCAAATCAGGATGTCTGTCAAGAACTCTCTCCCAGGCATTGTGCGCTTCCCAGAATTTAATAGGACTTTCGCACCATCTGGTAGGATATGGCTGAGAAATATG
>JAUWXV010000289.1 GCA_030616165.1 bacterium
CATCACCGAGGTAAAAGGAAGGTAACAGAATTTTAAATATTAAAACTCATTACACAAATCCATCAATGAATCTTCCCAGCAAATTATTTTCAAGGGTGATGATCCGTAATCTTTTAAGATACATACCAATTTCAGCAGGAGTAAGTCTTAAATCTTCTTTATGCAGGCTCTGGACTTCACTTAATTTCTTTGCAGTAGTTTGCTTGATTGCATTAATAAAAAAATCTCTTTGAAATTCAAATGCTTTTTCGGGATTTACTGTGTTTTCCATTTTTAAATTCCTTTTTTATCTCTCCTATGATTCATATCGGTCAGTTTTTTTAGGTCTTTAAAGTTACTTTTTGTAAAATTTTTATTCATTGTCAAATTAAAATAACTATGGCAGATGGATATTAAATTCAAGTAAAGACAGTTTGTTATTTATGATCAAAAAAATAATGAGATTTCTCTCCGCCAAAGGCGGATCCGCCTTCGGAGGACACTACGTCCCCCGAGTACTCGGGGGACTTCGGTCGAGATGACAAGGGTGTGTTAGAGCAACACTCAAGAAAGTGAGAATCCACTAATATTTATAAACTAAACGATCATGATCTTTCAGAGCAACACGAAACATGAAAATAATTGTAAGGACAGAACACTGTTCTGTCCCTACATCTAATATCTTTAATCTGTGTAATTCATGGTTCTATTTTCGAGATAAACAACGTATGGATTCCCCCGAGTACTCGGGGGGAATAACAGTTTTTGTAAATGATGTTTTGATTATTTCTAAAAAGGTATTTTTATGAAATTCTATATAAAAATATTATAGAAATTAAGTTGACTTTTCATATAATATTTACTATTTTTAAATAAATAAAAAGTTTTTTAAAAAAAAATTTGGGAGGGGATATATTGTTTTTAAAATTTAAGATATTCTTTGTTTTTTTCTTAATATTTTTTCTTAATGAGATAGATTTTTCTCAAATCAGACAGAGAATCGATGAGAAGATTTTATTTGGAGGGGAGTATGTCGAGGAGATAAAGAAGAAATCAGTAGAAAGAGAATTTATACTTGAAGACGCTATTGACCCCAAAAGTTATATTATCGGTCCTGGTGATGTTATATTGATAAATTTGTGGGGGGAACAGGAGGAGGAATTTGAAGTTATGGTTCTTCCTGAAGGGAATATCATACTCCCAAGCATAGGGAGTTTGATGGTGAACGGGCTAACGCTGGAAAAGATGGATAGGTTAATAAAAGAAAAGGCAATGAGATATTATCCCGTGTCACAAATCACAGTTTCACTCGGAGATATAAGGACTTTCAAAGTTCATGTGACCGGGGAAGTTGTCAAGCGCGGAAGTTATAATGCCTCTCCCGTGGACAGAATTTCACAGGTTATTAATATGGCTGAGGGAGTTACTTCCTGGGCAAATATGAGAAATATTGAAATAAGACATTTGGACGGCAGTATCGATATATTTAACCTTCTTGAATTTGAAATTAAAGGAGATATTGAAAATAATCCATTCGTCAAAGGCGGTGATATAATTCATGTTCCAAGAGTGAGTCTTTCATTAGGAATGGTTTTTGTAAGCGGGAATGTTAAAAGTCCCGGTTATTATCATCTTTACAAGGGGGAGACAATCGGGGATTTGATTGAGCGCATAAATGTTGTAAAGGAAACTACCGATTGGGAAGATTCTTATATAAAAAGAAAAATTACTTCAAGTGAAGAGAAAATTATAAATATTCCTCTTGACTTCATAGATTCGAATAATGCCGGTGATGTTCCTGAAGAGTTTTTGCTTAAGCATAATGACCATATCTATCTGCCCAGGAAGATAAACGAGGTTTATGTATATGGAGCGGTGAGAAACGCCGGTTCTTATCCATTTTACTCGAATATGATATCCGCAGATTATGCAGGTCTTGCTGGAAAAGCAGAAAGGGCAGCGTCTAACTCGGAGATTAAGGTGATTAAAAAAGGTACTAATAAAGTTTTAAAAGGGGGAGATGTGATTATTGAAAGAGGAGACAAAATCGAAGTCCCGTTAAGGACGATAGAAACTGCAAAAGATTATCTGCAATTTATTGGAACTATTACATCGGTTTTAATTGCCGCTAAGGCTGTTGGAATTATTAAGTAAAATTATTTACTTTGCTCTGCCGCTTCATCTCATTTGAAAAATAATTTAAGATTTTTTGTTCAACTTCTATAAGACGATATAGCAAAAAATCTAAATGTTCTGTTTTTAAATCTTCTTGCTGAAATAAGTAAAACTCTAATATGTTGATTTATCTCGAAAATATAACCACGAATTTCACGAATTACACAGATTAAAGAGATTAGATACAGGGACAGAACACTGTTCTGTCCCTACAATTATTTTTATGTTTCGTGTTGCACTGAAAGAGCATGAGCGTTTAGTTTAATTTCCTAAACTATGCAGAGACAACACGAGGGTTGTCCGGGCTAAGTTTTCATTTTTTACTGTGTCATCTTATAAAATTGTGAATTTTGAAATTTAACAAGGTATTATAAGTTAATCTTATTTTATATGGATGAAGAAAAAAATATTTTTGATTACTTAATAGTTATAGCAAAATGGAAAAGGTTTATTCTCACATTTTTCTTTTCTGTTGCTATTATTACGGTAATAGTTAGTTTAATACTTCCCAAATATTATCGGTCAGAATCTGTTATAATGCCTCCAGAAGAAGAGGTTGAAGGTTTTGGTATTTCATCATTATTATCACAGTTAGAGGAACTCCCGATAGGTGGATTAGGTTTTACCCAGACTACTGACAAAACAAAAAGAATTGTAGCGATATTAGAGAGCAGGTCTTTGATGGAGAAGATTGTAAATAGATTTGATTTGATTAAAAGTTATAAAGTTAAAAATATGACAGATGCTATAAAAAGACTTCGAACATTTGCAAAATTTCGGATTAATGAGTCAGGGGCTATAAGTATTTCTGTTGTCGATAAGTCTCCCCCCAAAGCCAGTGAGATGGCAAATTTCCTTGTCAATGAACTTGAAAAGATGAATATAGAATTAAATATAGAAAAGGCGAGAAATAACAGAATATTTATAGAAGAGAGATATAAACAGAACAAGAAAGAATTGGGCGAGGCTGAAGAAAAATATAGAGAATTCCAGGAGACGTATAATGTAATCAGCCTTCCAGTACAGACCGAAGCGGCAATAGTAGCGGCGGCAAATCTCAGCGCCGATATTTATCGAATTGAAATTGAACTGGGAATCAAAGAAAAAACATTCGGTGAAAACCATTCTGATATTCGTGCTTTAAAATCTGAATTAAACGAATATAGAAAAAACCTCCACAGACTATTTGAAGAGAGTGAAAATCCAGTAGAAGGCGGTGTTGTCGGCGATGAGGATAAGTTATTTATACCTTTCTCGAAGGCTCCTGAAGTAGAAATCGAATTTATTAGAATTGAGAGGGAACTTGAAGTTCAAAATAGCATTTTTAAAATGTTGACAACTCTTTACGAACAGGCTAAAATTGAAGAAGCCAAAGATACACCTACTATACAGGTTCTTGATAAAGCAATTCCTCCAGAAAAGAAATATAAGCCTAAAAGGGTGTTGATGGTTGGAGTATGGAGTGGAATTGCTCTGGTTTTCAGTATAATACTTGCATTTTTGTTCGATTATATGGAGAGAGTTTCATCTGCCGATAATAAAAACTCCGAAAAAGTAAATAAATTAAAAGGATTATTATTCAAGAAGAAATAGAAAAGTTTAGATTTATTATGTCTTTTTAACCTGATTAATTCATAAAATTGAGTTAATAGCCTAAGTGCAAGAATGTAGAGGAAAAATTAATAATTTTTTATCTATGTGTTTTGTCATTCCTACGAAAGTGGATGTTGCAGAACTATCTTTTTTGTCATTCCGAGCAAAGCCCAAAGGGCAAAGTCGAGGAATTTCCAGCTAATTTGAGATTTCTCCACTACGTCCCCCCCGCAGTATGCGGGGGGGACTTCGGTCGTCCTCCAAAGGCGGATCCAACCTATGGCGGAAAATGACACGGAGGTGTTATGCAACACTCACAAAAGCAGGAATCCATTTCTTTTTTGGCATAAAATATTATGAGTTTTGGTATGGATTCCCGCCTGCGCGGGAATGACAGAATAAAATTAATTAAATCTTTCTTATTGAGTTCTTATTGATAATATATTCTATTTAATATAGATTTATGAATCTTTCAGGTTAAAAAAGTATTAATGGAAGAGATAGAAGACCAGAAAATTTCAACAGATGTAAATATAATAAATTTTCGGTATTTAATTTTATTTGGATTTATAGTCACATTCT
>JAUWXV010000185.1 GCA_030616165.1 bacterium
CTGAATCTTTACAAACTAAATATGGATTTTAAAATTTCTCTTGGAAATGTATCAAATAGGGAAGAGTTGGGAGATTGGTATTTTGATTATTCATCGGTAATTGATTACGTTCAGTCTGGATTTTATGGCAAAATCGATAAAAATGATATTCCTTTAGTGGATTACGATTCATTGTTCAAAAGGAATAAATGGTATTTTAGAAATTACAAAAACACACAATTCGGAGTTCATTATGCACCGACAACGATTGCCCAATACGCCTTTGGTTTATTATATAAATATAACAGAAATGGTGATAAAAAAAAATTAAATTTATTTAAAAAATGTGCAGATTGGTTTGTTGAAAATGTGAAAGATAAAGGAAATTATGGAGTCTGGGAACATACCTGGATAGAACCTGTGTATGATATTAAGCCGCCCTGGATTTCGGCAATGACTCAGGGAGAGGCAATTTCTTTGCTTTTAAGGGCATATCAAATTTTTAGCGAAAGTGAATATTTATACGCCGCTCAAAAGGCTTTGAATTCTTTTAAAGAAACGAATATCGTTTATACTGATGAAAATAGTAATATCTGGCTTGAAGAGAATCCGATTGCTCCTTCTAATCATATATTAAATGGCTTCATATTTGCACTTTTAGGATTGTTCGATTATTACAGAATAAAAAAGGATAAAGAGAGTTTTTATTTATGGAACGAAGGAATAAAAACACTCGAGAAAAATCTTCATCTTTATGATTCGGGTTATTGGTCAAGGTATGATCTTTTGTTTAAACGTATTACTTCGGAAGTTTATCACAACATACATATCCATCAGTTAAAGGTTTTAGATAATCTTACTGAATTGAAAGTGTTTTACAATTTTTATAAAAAGTGGGAAAATTATAAAGAGAGCAAAATTTGTTATCTGAAGAGGAAAATAAACGGAAGGATTTATAACAGAATAATAAGTAAACACTTTAATAAAAATTTTAATATTTCAGGGAAGTAAAAAAAGATTGAAAATGATTAACATTGCTCAGGTAGGATGTGGATATTGGGGACCGAATTTGCTCAGGAATTTTGTTCAGAGCAACAACTGTGATGTTAAAATTGTTGCTGATATTAGTGATGAAAGATTAAGTTATGTAAATCGAGTTTATCCATATATAAAGATTACAAAGAGGTATGAAGATATATTAGAGGATAATTCGATTGATGCGGTTGTATTGGCAACACCTGCGAGTAGTCACTATGAAATATCGGAAAAGATTATCAAAAAAGGGAAACACGTGCTTGTGGAAAAACCACTTGCATTAAACACATCGGAGGTTAGGAATCTTATAACACTTGCTGAAAAATATAGAAGGATATTAATGGTTGGACATACCTTTGAATATAATGCTGCGGTACATGCTTTGAGAGATTATATTAAGACTGATGAATTGGGTAAGATATATTATATATATTCACAAAGACTGAATTTGGGTAAGGTCAGGGATGACGTAAATGCGATGTGGAATCTGGCTCTGCATGATATATCTATTTTACTTTATGTACTGGACTCTGAGCCTGTTTCTGTTTCTGCTAAAGGTGTATCATACATTCAGAGAAATATTGAGGATGTTGTATTTATAACAATTTTATTTGAAAATGATATAGTTGCACATATTCATGTAAGCTGGCTCGATCCAAATAAAGTGAGAAAAATGACATTTGTCGGAAGTAAAAAAATGATTGTTTATGACGATATTTCTGATTATAAAATTCGAATTTTCGATAAGGGGATAGATAAAAAAAATATATATGATTCTCTCGGGGAATTTGATGATTTCGGAAAGTTTCAGTTGATTCATCGTGCTGGAGATATTTTTATACCAAAAATAAAGTTTGAAGAGCCACTGAAGGTTGAGTGCGAACATTTTATTAGTTGTATTCTGAATGGTGAAAAACCTATCTCTGACGGTTATGATGGATTGCGGGTGGTCAATCTACTTGAATCTGCATCAAAGTCCCTTGATGAAAATGGAAAAGAAATTCTTATCCCAAAAATTTAATTCGATAATAATATTAATAACGGGATAAAATGCAAATACCTCTTGTAGATTTAAAAGCACAGTATTTATCAATAAAAGAAGAAATAGATAATGCGATAAAAGAAGTTATAGAGAGTTCTTCTTTTATTCTTGGAGAGAAATTAGAGAAATTTGAGCGCGAATTTGCAGAATTTTGTGGAGTCAGATTTGCAGTCGGAACAAGTTCAGGCACTACGGCACTCCATCTTGCTTTACTTGGGCTTGGTATTGGGAAAAATGATGAAGTGATAACTGTTCCCAATACCTTCATTGCAACTGCAGAAGCAATATCTCACAGTGGTGCAGGAGTTAGATTCGTTGACATTAATGAAAGGTCTTATACAATAGATGTAGAAAAAATAGAAAGCGCAGTTAATGAAAGAACCAGAGCAATTATCCCCGTTCATTTGTATGGTCAACCAGCAGATATGAACCCTATTAGTGAAATTGCAGGGAAATATAATCTTAAAGTTATTGAGGACGCGGCACAGGCTCATAATGGGGAATATAAGAATAGGCGCGTAGGTTCGCTGGGAGATGAGGGGTGTTTTAGTTTTTTTCCTGGTAAAAATTTAGGCGCTTATGGTGATGCTGGAATTGTTGTTACGAATGATGAAGATGTTGCCGAAAATATTAAGTTATTAAGGAATCACGGAAGAAAGGAAAAAAATACACATATTATCGAGGGATATAATTACAGAATGGATGAAATCCAGGCGGCTATATTATCGGTGAAATTAAAATATCTTAATGATTGGACTAACAAAAGAAGAAATAATGCTCATCTTTATAATGATTTTTTATCAGGCTCTGAAATTATTATCCCGGAGGAAATGAGTTATGCCAAACATGTTTATCACATATACGCAATAAGGACGAAAAACAGAAATGAAATCAGGGAAAAATTGAAAAAAAATAATATTTCAACAGGAATACATTATCCGGTTCCTTTGCATTTACAGCCTTCTTATAAATATTTAAATTATAAAAGAGGTGACTTTCCTATAACAGAAAATATTTCTGAAGAAATATTTTCATTACCGATATACCCGGAATTAACAGAGAAACAAATTAAATTTATATCAGAATTAATAATAAATCCTTAATAAAATTTAACTTGGAATGGAAAAGAAAGTTCTAATCATAAGTTATTATTTCCCACCTATTGGCGGTGCTGGAACTATGCGTGTTTTGAAATTTATGAAATACCTCCCATCTTTTAATTGGGAACCATTTGTTTTAACTGTGAAAAGTCCTTATTCTTATATGAAAGATAATTCTATCGAAAAGGAAATAAAAAACAATAAAAACATATTTTATACCAGCGCTTTACTATTAGGTAATTTTTTCAGGAGATTTTTCAAATATAAACCTAAAATTAATATTAATAATAATAAAAAGGTAGGATTATTAAAGACTATTTTTGAAATATTTAAAAGGATTTTCATTTTTTTTAAAAACATTTTTTATACTCTTTTTTTTTGTCCGGATGAATATATTGGATGGATTCCCTTTGCAGTAACAAAGGGTATGAAAATCATTAAAGAAAAAGAGATAGACATTATATTTACTTCCGGCCCTCCAAATTCCGTGCACCTGATAGGTTTATTATTGAAAAAAATTACCGGTAAAAAATGGGTAATTGATTGTCGTGATTTATGGAATCAATATTGCTTGAACTACAATCCTTATAATATCAGAATAAAAAGTAAAATTGACGAATATATGGAACGTGCTGTTGTGATTAATTCTGATAGAATTATAGTAGTTTCTGATACAATGAAAAACCAGCTTCTGGAAAGATTTCCTTATATAAAAAATGAAAAATTTACAGTTATTACAAATGGATATGACCCGTCAGATTTTGAAAATATAGTTCCTTTTACGTATAAAAAGAAATTTGTTATTATTCATTATGGAACATTGTTTAGATGGAGAAAACCTGATAATTTTTTTAAAGCATTAAAAAATGTTATTTATAAAAATGTGGATTTTAGAGATGATATTTTAGTAGTATTTATGGGAATAATACACGAAAATACTTTAAAGTATGTTGATTCGTTGGGATTAAATTCATATTTAGAAATCATAAATTATAAACCTTATTATGAAAGTTTGCAATATTTAAAGGGTGCAAACATTTTTCTATTGATTCCTGGAGAACTTACTTTTAATAAAAATATGCTGACAGCAAAATTATTTGATTATATAGGCGCCAGAAAGCCAATTTTAGCATTGATTGTAGATGGTGCATTAAAAGATTTAATTGAAAAATATTCACTGGGGATTGCTGTATATAATGATAATATTGACGAGATTGAAAATGCAATTTATAAATTTTATCTTGATTTTAAATTAAAGAAAGATACATACAATCCGAAAGATTGTTCTGCGTTTGAAAGAAAGTTTATAACAAAACGACTTTCTGAATTATTAGATGATGTGAAAAAAAATAATTAACCTGAATAAAATAAAAAAATGAAAATATATTATTCTAAAATTTTAAAAAAGAGAATAGAATTATTATATATTGGTTTTTTTTCAATATTATTTTTCATATTTTTTCTTTTCACAGAAATATTTGGTGTTATAGAAGCTTTAAAAATTTTATTAGGATTAATTACCGCAGGTGGAGTTTTTTATCTTGTATCTAAAAAAAATATATATGGTCTCTGGTTTTTATTAATATTGTTTTATTTTATACCATATTCGAGCCCTGATTATCTTGCTCGTGTAGGGGAAAAGTCATATTTTTCTTTATTTGAGAGATTTAACAGCACATTTTGTATTTGGGATGTTCTTATATTTTCACTTGCAGCATTTTTAATAATTAATAGACTCGTAAAAGGAAAGTTAAAATTTGTTGGTATTCAATACAAGGAAATCAGATTATATATATATTTAATGATATTTGCATTTATAAATGGATTTTTACACGTTTCCGGGAGTTTTCTTTCCTTTGGTCCAACAGAATTTTTAAGACCGATAATAAGTTTTATGCCTTTTTTTTATCTGATTTTTATGTATCTTTTGACTATCAATCTAATCGAATCAAAGAAGGACTTGGATAGAACTTATGATTTTATTTGGATATTAACAATATTGTTAATTTTTTACGGTATTTATCGGCTTATTGGAATATTATCAGGTAGTTTTGATGCTTTGATGATGTTTGGGCTTCCTATGATACTATATGACCAGATGTCATTAATTTTTTATCCGATTTTTCTCTATATTTCACTATATTTGTTAAAAGTAAAATCAAAGAAAAAAAATATTATTGTTGCTTTTTCACTTTTTCTTATAATATTATCAAGTACAAGAAGGTTTAATTATTTGATTCTAATTTCTGGATTTTTTATTACCTTGTTTTTGATTCATAAAGTGAAAAGGATTGGTTTAGGTGTAATTGTTAAAAATTTTTTAAAGATTTTAATTTTTTTATTAATAATTTTTTTAGTAATAATACTTTTACTTCCGGATTTTGTTATAGGTGTTTACGATTCGGTAAAGTCAATATACTTTTTGTCTGAATATAGTTTATCGTATGGTGGTAACATAAGAAAAGCAGAACTGGAAAATATGTTCCTTAATATGAATAAAAGAAAATATTCTTATCTCGTTGGTTATGGTTTGGGCACAAGATGGGAGGCGATTGTTGATATTTCTTTTGGTGCTCTGGATTATGACAAAAAAGAAGTAAATAAAGGTATAAACTGGTGGCCACAATTTCATCTGCCTTATATTTCTTTGATTTATGTTTATGGTATTTTGGGATTTTTGTTAATGTTATTTATTGTATTTATGTTTTTAAAAAGGTCTGTCTATTTCATTAAAAAATTCGAAAATAAGAAATATTATCAAGCTCAGATTATTGCAATAACCTCCTATTTAGTACTTACAATGTTTTTTTTAGGGGGTAGTTTCAATCCGACAAGTGCAATATTTTGTGGAGTATTATACGGTTTGCGAGTTTCAATGGTTAAATATTGTTGAAATTCAAATTTTTTGATGTTTTTAACTTTTATATGATTCAGAATTGAATAATGTTAATTTAGGTATTATTTATGATAATATTTGATAATTCAAATAAAAAGTTGTAAGAAAAAAATAATATAATGGAATTTATCACGACATTGAATATTTGTTTTCCATAAGAACAATTGATAGAAACTATTACAAGATTAATTAACGATGATATATAAAGATTCTGCAAGTTATCAGGAAAAAATAAAAAAGGAGGCGGAATTCTGGGACAGCAAGATTACTCCTTATCATTATTATGATAAAAATAAAAAAACTGAAAGACCAGTTTATATGTGGGATGATGAGGAAGTGAATAATTTGCTAAGGGGAAAATATTTATTTGAAATAATAAATACCGGGAAAACGACTGCTGGAAATGTACTTGATTTGGGATGTGGAAAGGGAGTTTTATGCTATGAGATATCAAAAGGGAATAAGGATAGGGAAATTTGGGGAATAGATATAAGCAAAAAGAGAATCGAACTTGCAAGAGAATTTTATGACAGCAGAAAGGATAAGCAAAATCTTTCTAAGATAATATATAAAATTGATGATTTGAGTTTGTGTGATTTGCCGGAGGATTACTTTGAATTTGTTTATGTGTGGGATACTCTGCATCATATACCAGAAATAGAGCATTTAATATCGGAAACTTATAAATCTTTAAAGCAGAATATGTCATTTTTTGTATTTGATCATATAGGGAAGTCTAAGATTGGCTGGTTGATTTATATTGTTTTGTGGTTAATTCTGCCAACTTATGATTCTTATGGAGAAAAAATAAAAAAGATTGTGAATAAATTTTTTAGGAAAGAATCAATTGATAAAAATGGTCTTAGAAGTCCTTTTGAGGATGTGTCTTGTGAAAGGATTGTTGGTGCTATAAAGAAGTATTTCAAGGTTCAATCGATAACATATCTTTTAGCTTTTAATCATTATTTGATTCCAAAACTGCGGATAAAAAAGACAGGTGGTTTGATTAAATTTTTGGTGTTTGCTGAGAATTTGCTGATTAAGTTTAATTTTTTAAAGCCTGAGTATGTTTATATAAAGGCAATAAAGCAGTAATCTTATTATTGATTTGTTTGATTTTGTGATAAGTATTGTTTGAGGATTTGGAATATAGTTTGATTTTAATCTTTTAAATTTAAAAATAAATTATTAACAATATTGTGAATGAAAAAAATAGACCTAAAATTTATATTGTATTATTAAACTGGAACGGATATAATTTAACGAGAGAGTGTATTTTGTCACTTTTAGATATAAAATATACTAATTATCAAATCGTTACTGTAGATAACGGTTCAGATGATGATTCATATTCGAAATTATACGGAGAATTCAGTGAAAAGGTAGATTTTATAAAAAATGAAAAGAATTTGGGTTTTGCAGAATGTAATAATGCTGGTATTAAATATTCCGTTGAACAAG
>JAUWXV010000293.1 GCA_030616165.1 bacterium
AAAGCAAGGTACAAAATAATATTTGGGCTTATTCCTCATCCCGATTTTTCGGGATGTGGAATAATTGTAAGTTTTTTGGGACACCTTTTTTTCAAAAAAGGTGTCAAAGAGTATTAGCATCTATATTATCATTAAAACTTCAGGGTCTGTGATAATAAACATCCCAGCCTAAATATTTGTAAATTGCTTCATAAACTGCACGTGAAACGTAACTCTGGGTGAGTGCAACGTGATGTTCAAAACCATTTTCGCAGATATACTGCATTAAAAGTTGTAAATTATCGATTTTTGCGACTCCATATCCACCAAAAGTTTTTAGAGGGTCATCAGTTGTTTCACCTTCAACAAGATATGACCGGATAATACCGTTTACATCATCGGTAGATAACCTTAAAAATGTGATTGGTGAAGCCTTTATTCGTCCTTGGCAGGCACCGTAACTATTTTCTTTCCCCACAGACTCAGATATTATTTCCTGATAGCCTATCTTCATATCTTTCATGATGTATTTGGGGAAATTGCCGCAGTGAAATAGCACAACTCGGTTGGGGTCGTTGTTATAGTTGTTATTCCAGTCGGCTATTGCGCTCGGTGTATCAGATGCAAGCTGGAGAATATACATCGAAAGAGCGCCCAGAATATCAACTTCACAGGCATTGGGAATGAGAGAGTTTGACATCATACTCATCACCGCACAGGGAACTATTCCGAAGTATTCTTCTATTGAAGTCCAGCACTGAAGAGCAACCGCGTTTAGTTCATTTTCATTAACCCATTTTTCAATTATGTATGCAAATTTGCCCATCCTTAAAAAGGAATGTTCTGGAACACCTGGAGCAGGACAATATTCTTTGATTTCTTTTATTTTTTCAAGAACTTTTTTATCATCATCTTTTAATTTGCTTATCTGTCCGAAGACCTCTGATAAATCAAGAGTTTCTACAGATATACGTTCGCTTTCGAGTATCTTCTCACTGTATCTGACAGTATTGAAAGGACCCGTTCTTGCACCTATTGCCCCCAATCTTGCATTGTGTAAACCTTTTATAACTTTGCATGTCTTCATGAACCAATCTATGTCATTTTGAAAGAAATTGTCAACAATTCCCATCGTATGAAATGTTGTAAGAGAGAAAGGGATGTCATATTGAATCAAATTATTACACGCGGATATTTTCCCGCAAAAGGAGTCTCGCCGATTTGAAAGATTCATTGAATCTGAACTATCAGGAAATGCATGTATTAGGATAGGCACTTCAAGACCGGATAATCTGATAGCATTTGCTATCCCTTTCTCATCCCCAAAGTTGGGGAGTGTCACCAGAATTCCATCTATACAATCACTATGTTCTTTAAACAGGTTTGCACACTTTTGGGCGTCTTCAAAACTTTCAACCGAACCCAACTTGGTATCTTCTGGGGTTAATGTTACTACTTTAATACCTTTTTTTTCTAAAAATCTTAACATTTCTTTCCGCCCTTCGGAAACAAGATTATCAGGAAAAAATCCCCGATTTCCAACAATTAATCCTAATGTTATTTCTTTCATTTTTGCCCCTGTTTATATTATTTGAATGTCTTGGTTAATTTTTTAAATAAATAGTAAAAAAATCTGCTTTTTAATAATCAGCAAATCATTACTATAAATAAAATAAAAAAAATTATGATTTAAAATAATTAAAATTTGAATATTTGTCAATTGTTTTTTATTGAAAAATTAAATTTTTATTTATAATTTTAAAAACATTATAAAAAAATTCAAAATGATATAATTTTGAATTCATATTTGAATTTTTGATTTATTTAGGATTTAGTATTTAGAATTTATTTAGATATTAGAGCTTATGATTTAGGATTTATTATTGTATTGTGTATGCAAATTTTTCTGTTTTTTTTGTGATAAAATTTAATAGTCCAGAGTATTAAAATATGGAGATAAAATGAAAATCATTAAAGAACCTTCAATTTACATAGTTGGAAAACAGATAGTCAATTCTGAAGATATCAAAAGATTTTTAAGAGAAAATAATATTACTTGGCAGACCGACACAGAAATAGGAGCAGAAATGCTGTCTGAGATTTCGGGGAGAATATGTTATATGTCGTTTGGTGAAAAACAGGGAAGAAAAACCAACAAGGAATATTTAAAAAATATAATAAAATCCCGGCACGGCAGTGTCCTTGAACACTCTGTATGGAATTTTATTATCTGCGGCGTATCCAGGTCATTCACTCATGAACTTGTTAGGCATCGTGCAGGATGGGGATACAGTCAGCTCTCACAAAGGTTTGTTGATGAATCTGAAACCGACTTTGTTGAGCCGGATTTAATTAGTGCTGATCAAGAACTGCATGAAATCTGGTATAAATGTATCGAGAATATAATTGAAAATTACAGGTTGATTCTTGAAAAATTAAAAGAAAAGGTAAGTAAGAAATTCCCAGATTTAAACCAGGTTATGAGAAAAAAACTGGTTAGACAAACCGCAAGAAGTATTTTGCCTAATGCTACCGAAACAAAAATATTTGTTACTGCTAATGCAAGAGCATTAAGACATTTTATTGAACTAAGGGGCAGTTTGAATGCCGATGTTGAAATGAGAAAAGTAGCGGTAAAAATGTTAAGACTGATGCAGACTGAAGCTCCCAATATTTTTAATGATTACACTATAATTAAAGCAGAAGATGAAACGGAAATTGTAACAACAGAACATAGAAAGGTTTAATCTTGTTTATTTAATATTTTCTATTGAATCTGCAATGGGAAATAAATAATAAAATTTATGTAATTTTTTTGTTGTAAAAGGTATAAAATATATTAAATTTGCTATCTAATTCGAAATATCGTATATTAAAAATTAATTATGGAAACGATAAAAAGATATGGCTCAATTGTTTCATTATCCGGCAGAACTGCTAATATATGTATAAAACATGCTGATGGGTGTTCAGAAGAACATGAGGGATGTCCCTTTAAGAAAAGTCTAATAGATACTGGCAAAAAAGATTTTATAATTACAGCAAATAATAAAATAAATGCAGGAGAAGGACAGTTTGTAGAAGTATCTGTATCAGATAAAAGATTGAGTGGTTATGCATTTATAATATTTATTTTCCCTCTAATAATGATTTTTTTAGGAGCCTTGTGCGGTTATTTCATTTCTAACATTTTACCTGCCTACAACGTTTTATTCCCCATAATGGGAGGTATTTTAGGATTCCTGTGCAGTTTATATGTCATCCGAATAGTCGATAAAAAATCGAAAAACAGTTATGAGGTTACAAAAATAATTTCTTAATATGTTTTTTATCTAACAAACAATTTCCCATTCTCGTTATATCTCACTAATTTTTTATTCCATAATTAAATTATGGATTATTTATGAAGTATTTTCTATATTAATCTAAAATAATTGATCGCCTCGGGTATCTTACCCGAGGCGAGGCACATAATAAGTGATCTTCATAGTCCACTTCCATAATTAAATTATGGATTATTTATGAAGTATTTTCTATATTAATCTAGAATATAATAATTTATCCTGAAAATTCAGTATAAAAACAGAATTAGACAATGAAATCGAGACCGGATTGTATTCCATGCTATTTAAAACAGGTTTTATTCACTACCTATGAGGTGACAGATAATCCATCTGAAATATGGAAAGTATTGGTTGAATCTGCTAAAATAATTCCTCAACTATCGATGAATTCTTCTCCTGCTGAAAATTCCACTTATATGATTTGGAAAGTAAATGAAATTCTCGGATGCAAAGACCCTTTTGCAGAAAAGAAAAAATTTTACAATAAGAAAGCACTTTCTATGTATCCCGAACTTACTAAAATAGTTGGTAATTCTAAAGATAAACTTGAAGCTTCAGCCAAACTCGCTGTTGTAGGTAACATTATCGACCTTGGAATATCGGCAGATATTGATATAGAAAGAACCATAA
>JAUWXV010000284.1 GCA_030616165.1 bacterium
ATTGGGGCTTGGGGTGGATTATGCAATTCATATAATTGCTTCTTATACAGAACTGAGACATAAAGGCAAAAGTATTGAGGAATCCTTAAATGAATCTTTCTTGAAGATTGGAAAAGGACTTTTAACCGGTGCAGTTACTACCGCAGTTGCTTTTCTTGTTTTGATGTTGACATCTTTCAGTGCTTTTAGGGAGTTTGGATTTGTAGTTGGAATGGGAATTATTTGCTGTCTTACCGCTTCTATATTTTTCCTTCCGGCAGTGCTGGTATTAAAAGATAAACTCCGTATGAAAATGTTGAAAAAGGAATCTGTGAAAATGGTCAATATGGAATTTCACCTTCTTGGGAAAATTACCAGGATAATGACATCTAAACCTTATATCACACTTTTAGTTGCTATATTGGTCACAGTCTTTCTCATTTATCAGATTAAAAATGTAAAAATGAATCAGAATTATATGGAACTTGAAGCCGAAGGATTGGAATCCATCAGATTACAGGATGATATTGTAAAACATTTTGATGTGTCACCTGATAATATGATGACCATTGGACACTCAATTGAAGAGGTAAATCAAATCACAGACAAATTAAATGAAAGACCAATGGTGGGAATGGTAGAATCAATTGCAACTTTTTTACCTTCTCAGGACAAACAGGAAAAAAGAGCACTAATTATTAAGGAAATACTTGAGGCACAGAAAAAAATTCCTTCTTTGAAAAAAATAGATGAAACAGTGTTAATAAATCAACTTGAAAGATTTAATTATAACGTTTTAGAAATATCTAATCTTGCATATATTGGTGGATTGGATAGAGTATTTAAAAAATGCAATCTTTTTCTTGGGCTTGATGAAGACGGCAATCAAATAGATGTGAACAAGATTGAATCGCTAATGGGAATAATTACACCTGATATATCTTCAGAATTGAATAATTATCAAAAAATTTTCAAACAGAATATGCATACCCGTATTGAAAAAATGGCAAACCCTGAGCCAATTACTCTTGATATTCTTCCGGAAAGTTACCTTGAACGATTTTCCAATAAAGAAAGAGACAAATTTCTGATAATGATATATTCATCAAGGAATATTTGGGAGGGATTACTTACTTCTCCTTTTGTTGAAATAATGCTGAGAGATATACCCAATGCTACTGGGGGACCGGTTTTTATGAAAGATATGGTTAGAATTGCCGGGGAGGAAGGGGGAAAAGCATTTATTATGTCACTTATTGTAATTGTCTTATTGCTGATATTAGATTTCAAAAGCATTAAAACCGTGATTGTAGCAATTATTCCACTTCTTTTCTCAGTTATATGGCTTTTTGGCATTATGGGATTTTTCGGAATTGAAATAACAATCATAAATGTTATCGGACTGCCTCTAATATTAGGGATTGGTATAGATGACGGAGTTCACGTAATTCACCGTTTTAAAATAGAAGGGAAGAAAGATCTACCGTATGTGATTTCGAGTATCGGCAGGGCAATTTTTCTTACAACACTCACTACGGTGCTTGGATTCGGGTCTTTGATTCCATCAGCATATAGGGGATATGGAAGTCTGGGTATTTTGGTTACTATGGGTATCGGTTTATGCTTTTTTATGTCTGTTATTTTATTACCTGCTGTTATAAAAATAGTCTGGAGAGAAAAAAAAAGAATATCCTGATTTTTTTTTATATTAAAAATTTCTACTTCCCTTTGAAAATGTTTGATATTAAAGAAATTAAGAATAGTGAAAAGTGATGATAATTTTACTATAAAGATTGTTTAGAAATTTTTGTATTGTTTCATCTACATATTTGAATTTATATTACAAGAAAATTTTTAAACCCATGAAATTACATATTATTTCAAAAATATCATCCGGCATATTCCAGATATTTTCTTTGCCATTATTCTTTTTTTCTAAGTCAATTTTCTTTATCTTTTTAATTTTATTCTTTTTAATTTTAGATTCCTTTTTCATTTTACCGAACTCTTTTAGAAAGATTACATTATGAATTGTTAACTTAAAAACATGCAAATATTATACCATTAGTTTGTTTACTATCGCTTTTGTATGATTTCATATCAATCTGGAAAATTTCTTACATATTTAAAAAATTTTTCCATTAAAACTGTGGTTTACATTCTGCCAGTATATTAATTTTCTTAAATCATATTTTCAATAATAACCTAAATCTTTTTTTAATCGTCAATTTAATTCTTACAATTATTTAACGATTAAAATAGAATATTATTCCGTTTCTGTGGGAATAATTTTCAAGTTTATTTTTGATGTTGAAAAAATTCTGTAACTTTAAAATTAAATTCAAAATTTTGAATTATTTATTTGCTCATTTATAAAATTATTTATATATTTTAAAAATAAATTATATTTTTAATCAAATAATGAATCTTCTTTCTATAAGAAATCTAAGGACATATTTTTATACAGAAAAGGGGATATTAAAGGCAGTAAACGGTGTTAGTTTTGATATAAGTGAAGGGGAGATATTTGGAATAGTTGGTGAATCTGGCAGTGGAAAAACTGTAACATGTCTTTCGATAATGAGACTTTTACCAAAACCCTCTGGCAAAATAATAGATGGCAAAATATATTTTAAATCTATAGATTTACTTAAGATTAATGAACATAAAATGAAAAGGATTAGAGGCAAAGAGATTTCTATGATCTTTCAAGAACCAATGTCGTCCTTGAATCCTGTTTTTTCAATTGGAGGGCAGTTGTCGGAAGTTTTTCGAATTCATAATAAAATCAATAAAAAAGAGGCAAAAAAAAGAGCATTAGAGGTGTTAAATCTTGTTGGCATACCTGCAGCCCAACAGAGATATAATGAATATCCACATCAATTATCAGGTGGTATGCAGCAGAGGGTTATGATTGCTATGGCAGTTTCTACGTCGCCTTCTCTGCTTATTGCAGATGAACCGACAGCAAACCTTGACGTTACAATACAGGCGCAGATTCTTGAACTGATTAAATCCCTTCAGAAAAAAATGAAGATGGCAGTTATAATTATAACTCATAATCTTGGTATAATTTCGGGAACTTCAAACCGCGTTGGTGTTATGTATGCGGGAAAAATTCAGGAAATGGCTTATACATCTAATCTATTTAAAAACCCGCTTCATCCTTATACCAGAGGACTGATTGATTCGATACCAGGGATTGATATTCAATACAGCCGACTATCTGCAATTAGAGGAACAGTTCCCGATCTGCTTCATCTTCCGGAAGGGTGCAAATTCCACCCGAGGTGCAATATTTCTGACGAAAAATGCAGAATCGAAGAGCCTGAACTCGAAGAAAAAGATAATAATCATTTTGTCCGATGCTGGAGAACGTAAAATCTTTTCAAAACAATTATATCTTATTCATCCTTTTTATGAAGCAGTGACACTTTTTTGATTAACAGGATATATTGGATTTAAAATATGAAGATATTCTATAGACAGTTTGTTAAAGGTCGTCTTCCTGTTATTGGTTTGGTAATTATAACAATAATGTTGTTTATGACTTTATTTGCAGATTATATTGCACCGTATGATCCTTATAAAATAGATTTATCTGAACGTTTATCGTCGCCAGGTAAGAAACATTTACTTGGTCAGGATGATCTCGGCAGAGATGTTTTAAGTCGAATTATATATGGTTCGAGAGTCTCTCTAAAGGTTGGATTTTTTGTGGTCGGGATTTCTGTGATTATCGGGACTTCAATCGGGGTAATTGCAGGATATTTCGGGGGCTGGATTGATGAAATAATTATGAGGCTCACAGATATTTTTCTTGCATTTCCTGCAATGCTGCTTGCAATTGCAATTATGGCAATTCTGGGTGGAAGTTTAAATAATGTAATAATTGCTCTATCTATAGTAGGATGGAAAACTTATGCCAGACTGGCAAGGGGACAGGTTCTTGTAGAAATGGGGAAAGAGTATACAACAGCCCTTCGTGCTTTAGGTTTTGGTTCATTTCGCGTAATTTTTCGTCATATTTTGCCAAACATTCTGGTTCCTATAATTGTGGCTGCAACTCTGGGTATGGCTGCTGTGATTGTTCAGGAAGCAGGCCTTACGTTTTTGGGTCTCGGCGTTCAGCCGCCTGTACCAAGCTGGGGAGGGATGCTCAGTGAAGGGCATCAATATATTCTTAAAGCGTATCATCTCACTACTTTTCCAGGATTAGCAATAATGCTGACAGTCCTGGGATTTAATTTCATTGGAGACGGTTTAAGGGATGCTCTTGACCCAAAATTAAGGTATTAAAAAACCAGAAAGGTATTTTCTGAAATGCTGTTAGCGATAGATATTGGAAATACAAACGTTTTAATGGGGATATATGATTCTGACCTTCTTATAGGACACTGGCGATTCTTGAGCGAATCTTCCAGAACTTCGGATGAATGGGGAATGATGCTGATGATACAGGTAAATAGGTTAGGATTTCAATTAGAAAAAATCGATGTGGTGATTATCTCATCCGTTGTTCCTTCTTTAAATCCAATTTTTAAAAAAATG
>JAUWXV010000074.1 GCA_030616165.1 bacterium
AGATTAATTAATAAATATCTTCCATACACAAAATCAGGTAATCTTCATAAATGTTTGCTGTTAGAGGGAAATAAAAAAATAACAAAAGAGGAGGAGATATGATAAACTTTAACTGTAAGAAATGGATTGTGCCTTTTGTATCAATTTTCGTGTTTGCCGCCTGGAGTACAATTTGTATGGCACAGGAATCTGATTCAAAAAAAGAAGATTCTAAACTTCATACCGTGAAAGGTTATCGCCATGGTAAAAGTTTTTTCAAGAAGACTTACTATCAGGCAACAAAACCATTGAAGGAAGGTGAACTTGACTTCAAGCATTATCATACGTATGACGAGATTCTTTATTTTTTGAAAAAATGGGCAGATGAATATCCTGACCTTATAGACCTTTATTCAGGAGGAAAGAGCTTCGAAGAGAGAAAGATATATCAGGTTACTCTGACGAACAAAAAGACCGGCAAGGATACGGACAAACCAGCAATGGCCGTTGATGCAAACCGCCACAGCGGGGAAGTTACTGCTGCCGAATCTGCCTTTTGGATGCTTGAGTATTTACTTACTCGTTATGGCAAGGACAAAGAGATTACCACCCTAATTGATACAAAAGCATTTTACTTCAGGATAAAGAACAATCCTGACGGGTCGGAGTTGTATCTACAAACAGCACAGAGAAACCGAAGCTCGGTTCGACCGCATGATTCTGACCGCGATGGATTGTTAGACGAGGATCCCGGAGAAGACCTCGATGGTGATGGATTTATAAGGCAAATGCGGAAAAAGGTCGAGCCAGACAGCGGTAATTATATAATTGACCCGCGGGACCCTAAGGGAAGACTTATGAAGAGGGTAAAAGACGGTGAAGGAGATTGGAAGATTTACAGTGAAGGAATTGATAGTGACGGCGATGGAAAATATAATGAGGATGGAATCGGAGGGCTGGATTTACACAGAAACTATCCTGAAAACTGGAGACCAGAACCCGGTCTGGATGCTACTAAAAGAAGCTGGACTCAAGGTGGTGCAGGTCAATTTCCCCTCTCGGAGTCAGAAACAAGGTCATTTGTGCTTTTCCTTTTGATGCATCCGAATATCGGTATTGTCAATTCCATGGATACCAGCGTTCCCATGCATCTGCGCGGGCCATCCACTTCCAGAAGCGAGGAACGGATGTACACGCAAGACCTTGCCATTCTTCAATATTTTGACAAGGAAGGACAAAAGATTACCAATTACCCCTGGGCAGGTGATACATATTTCGACTATAGAACCCGAAGGAAGGTTAATACTGTT
This sequence comes from bacterium, assembly GCA_030616165.1. Lineage (GTDB taxonomy): Bacteria > SM23-31 > SM23-31 > JAUVVT01 > JAUVVT01 > JAUWXV01. The sequence goes on from JAUWXV010000074.1 coordinate 1,290, forward strand.
ACTGGTGACTCCACAAGACCGGGTCCCCTTTTTGGACATGGTCCTGATTTTGGGTACTGGTACTATGGGAGTATCTGGTACGGCGATGAACTTTGGTGCTCAGGTGCAGTGAAAGATTATGACAATGACGGCGAATATAATGAATACGACGCACTTCGTTGGAACGATGAGGCATGTGAAGGCAAAGAATTCAAAAGTTGGGCGAAGTTTGAACACCCACAGTTAGGGGAGGTTGAAATCGGCGGATTTAATCCGAAATTTTTCCGTCAAAATCCGCCCCCTCAATTTCTGGAAGAGTGGATAAAGAAACAGGCTATGTATAACATTTTTCTTGCCAAACAACTTCCTCAAATTGAGATTACTTCAATAGAAGTGAACCCATCAAACGAGGAAAACGTATTTGATGCCGAAGTGAGTTTTACCAATACCGGATTTCTCCCAACTGCACTTGAACAGGCTAAACTGGTGAAGATAGTTAAACCAGACAGGGTACAGCTTGAATTTGAAAAGGATTTAACTAAAGGCGGGAAAAACAAAAAGGTCGAAATACTTGTCCCGAAAACTCAGTATAAAGATGTGGAACTGGGCTGGACAAAGAAGGGAGAGATAAAAACAGCACGTTTTAAAGTGAAATTGAATGGAATTTCAGAAGCGAAATGCAAGGTGCACGTTTTATCTACCCGCGGCGGTCACAAGGTGCAGGAAATTGTTTTCGGAAAAAACGAACGTTAAATCGGTGGAGAAAGGATTGCTCTTTGTTGGTGTTTTCACCACCAAAGAAAATGAGTGCGTTGGTCACAAGACTAAAACACAGCACAAAATAATATAATTTTTCTCCAGTCGGATTGAATCTTAGTAATTCAATACGAATATATAAAAAAGGTTGGGAGGCAAGACAAATGCAGCACATCCCAACCTTTTTTTATGGATTACAAGATAATTTTTAACTTAATTTTAGTTTATCATATTTCTGGCACTATCAAGAAGTGTATTTGAGCGTTGTATACTTACCTCTTGGAGTTACGGATGAAGGATTAATATTAAAATACTAACTTAAAAATCTATATATCCCTTCAGGTGTTCAATATATAGTGTTTTAAAAAATTTTTTTACGAAAACAGTTGGTATCTCAAGTGCAAACTAAAAAAATAATTCCATTTTTACCCTCTATTTTTTTCCAAATACCTTTTAATTCTCTTTAAGCCTTCTTTTATCTTTTCAGCATCAAGGGCATACGAAAACCTCACTCTATCATCTATACCAAACCATTCTCAAAAGTAAGTAATTACTTTATATTTATCAAACATATCTAAAACAAAATCTCTCGGATTTTTAACCTTGGGCAGAACATAAAATGCTCCCTCCGGTTCCCATAAATCTAATCCCAGATTTAATAAACCATTATAAATTAAATCTCTTCTCTCCCTCCATATTTTTAACTGGTTATCTATGAAATCTCTTGAAACCTTGGTAGCTGCGTATGCCATTTCCTGCCCCAATATATTAGTATTCATCGATGTATGGGTTTTAATCGCAATAATTTTATTTACTAATTCCTGGTCTAATGACCATAAATAGCCGACCCTGAAGCCACACATAGCATATGTTTTTGAAAAAGAGTTTATTGTGACAACATGGGGTCCTTCTATCAGATAATTTTCTCTGACATAAATGAGGTCTTTATAAACCTCATCAGATAATACATATACACCCAGGTCGCATGTTAATTTTTCTATCTTTTTTAAAGTTTCCACAGATTCGACTCTCCCGGTAGGATTAGATGGAGAATTAATAATCACTGCTTTACAGTCTTTTACTTTTTTTTCAAAATCATCAAAATCAATCCTACCCTTAACTAAATCTGTAAAAACAGGCTCCATATCGGCAAATCTTACGCAATTAGGATAAGAATAATAATATGGTCTTGGCACTAAAACTTTATTCTTATTCTTATTCCCCATTCGAGCTATTGTCCTCAAAGTCAAATCCAGAGCTTCAGAAGCGCCATTAGTAATTACAAAGTTGTCTGCGTTTGAGTTAGGATACTGCTTAGACAAAGCCTCTCTTAAATTTGTCTGTCCTTGTATAAGCCCATATTTAAAATCTCTATATTCTGGTAATATTTCATATACCTCTTTTGGGGGAGGTAAATCAGGTTGTCCAGAGCCAAATGAAATAATATCATCTCCATCAAGACCAATAAACATAGAGGGTGATAATTCTCTTGTTGCCATTAGCATTCACCTTTTAATTGTTTAAATAATTCAGGTATTAAAAAAATTTGTATTTACTCCCTTGATAGATAACTACGTTTTGTATTTCCGAGTTGACATTAATGAAAAATTAATTCAAAGACTTCCTTATTGTTACAAGTTGATAATATATAAAATAAAAATGCAGAATAGCAAGGATTATTTAATAGATGAATCACATTTGTGGTATCAAGAATTAAATGAGCAGAAAAAGAAATTTCCTGCAAATAAAAAAATACTATTTTATTGTTGTATATTTTTGTTTTTATGATTATTTTAAATTATAAAAATAGATTTCCTTGCAAGAGACTTTCAGAAAGATTGTCTTGTATTGTATTAATTTACAATGCTATCTTTATCGTCTTGAAAAACAACATAAACAAATAATAAATTGGAGATAAGAATGCTTCCTACTAAAGTATTTAAAAAAAGGCAATTCATCTATTCTGAAGGTGAAACTGCCCGCGAGATGTATATCATAACAAGTGGTAATGTGAAGATTGTTAAAAGTTTGAAAAAAAATCCTGTTGAGATAGGAATCTTGGAAAAAGGGAGTTTCCTGGGTGAGGTTGCGATGTTTCGCAATGATAAGCACAGTGCAACTGCAATTGCCGAAAAAGACCTTGAACTTGCCGTGATAAATAAAGAGATTTTCGACCAGCAGTTAGAACTCTTGCCGAATTGGTTTCAAACCCTTATTCGGAACATGGCAGACCGGCTTTATGATGCTCTTGGACAATTGAGCAGCCAAACCAAGGAACCACCCTCAACCGCCGAATCAAAAAAGGATGAACATGCAGAACCTCAAGCGGATAAAAAAGAAGAGAATACTACTCCCGATGAAACTTCAAAGACTAACGGTTGAGTATGGAAAGTATAACTGTTAAATCAAGTAAACGTAATGAACTAATTGATATTAATCATGAGGTGGAAGATATTGTATCCAAGTCCGGAATTAAGGAAGGTATTTGCAATATCTATGCACCTCATGCTACCTGCGGAATTATAATTAACGAAAATTACGACCCAAATATTTGTCTGGATATTGTTGATTTATTGAAAGAGTATGTTCCACAAGGAAAATGGAGGCATGACAGGATAGATAACAATGCGGATGCTCATATAAAGGCGGCTATTGTAGGACCTTCTGAAACAATACCTATATCCAAAGGAAGATTGGTGATGGGAAGATGGCAGTCTATTATGCTGGCTGATTTTGACGGACCACGAGAAAGAAAGATTGTCGTAAATATTATTAAAAGTTAGATGTTAAAAATATTATTTATAGAGCGGTTGGCTTTTTTTTGAGAAAATGTCTCATTTTGTCTCAATTTTATCTCATTTTGTCTCAATTTGTCTCAGTTTGTCTCATTTTTGGGGTGATTTTGAGACAGATGAGATAGTTAAAGTTTTTAATTATCAATAGGTTACATTATTTGTCTCACTTTTTTTTAACCACAGAGACCACCCACAGGGCAGGCAGAGTATTCCTCTGTGGTTTAATATTTTATCCTCGCTTTTCATAGAACTTTTGACACTGCACATAATTTTTCAAAGTTATTGATTTCTCTTTTATTAATGAGTTCGATAAATTTTCGTTTTTTTGCGGATAAGGTTTTGTAATTCATAATTATGTTATATTATATAATTATTATATCATTCGATGTTAGTATAAATAATAACATATATAATATAATATATTTTTCGAGGGAAGTCAAGGGAAATTTTGAGGAATCATATTAGAGTTAGAATTGTGATTAATTTTTTGATGATTTAAATATAAAAATAAATATTTTTTACTTGACTTTTAAAGGTTTTAAATATAATATATTATTGAGCTAACACAATCCTAATTTTATATAATAACCGTCTAATTATTAAGTTACATATTAGTTAGGCATGATTAAATGTTATTTATATACTAATCCACTGTTTTTACGATGAATTCTTTGAAAAAGATAATATTGGGCCATAATTTCATAACCCAACCTGTTCTGGTATTTCTGCAGAATACACCAAATTACCAGGGCAGTTGGATAAACAAAATTAATAACAAAAAAGGAGGAAACACGTCATGGCTAAGTATATTGCATTACACACCCTTATAAAAAGTGCTGAAGAGGTTTCTAAGGCTCTCAACGAAGCATCGCCTAAGCTTGCGCGGGCAATGGCAGCGGGCGAAACTCCCTGTAAGTGTATAAAAACCTGGAATCCTTCAGCATACGGAAGGACAGACTACGCGTTCTGCCTATGGGAAGCTGACAAACCTGAAGATATTGAGGCCACTTTGAAGGCATTCGGATTTCTTGAGTTTGTTACACTTGATTCTATGCAGGTTGATGAGATAGATTGGGAGCAATTGGCTAAAGAAGTTGGTTAGTCAGAAAACTGACGGTCAGTCTAATGCCCATCAAAGTTTTAATAAGATGCAAGTTTATGTAAGGTGAAAAGCTGGCTTGTTTTTGAGTCGTTAATAAAATTTTGTTTGCAGCAATATTCAAATCAAAAGTACTGGTAAATAATCTGGATCAAACATTAAATATTGCCGCTCACAATTTGGAAGTTTTATACTATTATCGAGCCAATTTCATTTTTATCTCTATTTTCAAATTAGTCTTGCATTTTAAACAGAATATTTTTAAACAGGTTTTAGTCAGTTTGTCATTTTCAATTATTATTAACCAGTTTATCAAATAACAAGAATCAGGCATTTTTTTGTCATAAGTTAAGTAATAATAGCGATTTTTGCCTAACAATTGGCTGGAGCTGACCGAAAATGTTCTGTGCAAATTCAATTGTTTTGATTTCCGCATCAGCGTATTATTAAATCCGAACGTACAGTGCGCCGCATGTTTTCGGCAGCTCAGCCATGCCGTTATGCGGCTATAGAGATTCATGATCGCCTTGGGTATCTTACCCGAGGCACATAATAAGCGGGCTTCATAGCCCAATAAATAAAGGCAATAGATGAAACGATATCGTAGATAATTAAGGTTTTAATTATCAAGAGATTACATTATTTGTCTCACTTTTTTTTATTTCTGCAAACAATTCTAATTATTCCGTCCGGATTCAGATTTTTTTCGGTCAATTCACCTGATTTATTATATTTTTTTTCGAGATAGATTTTTATTGCCCTGATTTCTCCCTGCAGCGCCATTCATAATTATGTTATATTATATAATTATTATATCATTCGATGTTAGTATAAATAATAACATATATAATATAATATATTTTTCGAGGGAAGTCAAGGGAAATTTTGAGAAGTTATAAATTAAATTTAGAATTGTGATTTATTATTTTAGTAATTTTAATATAAGAAAAAAAATTTTTTACTTGACTTTTAAATATTTATATTGTATATAATTATTAATATAATATATTTTTTATATGAATGTTAACTGTATAATTATTGAGTTGATTATACCTTAAATTAAACTACAATAATAGAAGCTAAAAGATTAAATCCCCATAGAATTATCGGGGATGCGGCTTCGTTCAATCTGATTTTATACTTAATTGAGTTTGGTTCGAATAAAGTTTTGAAGTAGTTTAAACTATGTTGTCTTTTTGTAATCATTTAAGGATTATTACGGTTCAACTACGTATAAAATCCTTAAAGTTATCACTAAATTTTTTATGAATAATAAGCGTAATTAAGTTGAGTTACTTAACTTAGTTAGGCTACTACTATCAAAATCAAAATACATCCTATAAATAATTTATATAAATGTAAAAAGTTTTTTTGATAGAGTTATTAACATTTTAATATAGAATTTGTTCTTTGAAATAGGAGATATCAACAATTTACAAAGACTCTTTGTGGTTTATATGGTTATCCAGATTTAAGCATAATCAGCATAATATGTGTTAATTTTTTTGCGACATAGACAAGAGCTTGTTTTTCAGATTTTCCTTGGGAGATTTTTTTATAGTATAAAGATTTCATTTCGCGATTGTGTTTAATGCTTGCCACAGCAGCCATGTAGAGTGCCCAGCGGAGATATTTAGGTTCTCTTTTAGAGATTTTATTTTCGCGTTTTTTATCTCCTGATTGGAATATTTTAGGGAAGAATCCTATATATCCGATGTATTGAGTAGCGGTGCTGAAAGCTTTTCCTTCGGTTCCGGTAGTAGAGATAACAGCAGCAACGGTTTTTAATCCGACGCCGGGGATAGTCATCAAATTATTTCCAGGGAAATCATCATTGTCATCTTTAGGATTCAATGTTTCGGCAATTTCCTGCTCCAGAAGTTCTATAGAATGGTTAAGTTTTTCAATATGTTCAAATAGTATGGTTAGTTTAAGTCATCGTGCCTGCTTTGATCTTCCGGAATAGATAGAATTTTTTGTAGTGTCAATAAGCTGATTAATAATACTTATGTTGAAGTTATTGCCCTGAATATTTCTGACTATTTTTTCGATATGTTTTACTTTTGCCTTAGCTATGTGTTTTGCAGTAGGATATTTTTTCAGTACTTCTATAGAGGCTATTAAAAAAGGATTCTTAAGAGCCGTTTTAGTGTATTCAGGAAACACCAGGGATAAAAGACTCATTGCTTGTCTCTGATAGTCTTTTCTGTTTTTCATTAACTCATAACGGAGTTTGACAATCTCTCTGAGGTTTTGCACAGTTTCTTCTGGGACAAAAGAAGAGCCATAATGATTTGAACGTAATAAGTCAGCAATAACATAAGCATCGATATCATCTGTTTTAGCTTTTTTCATTAGAGCCTGATGGAATTTGTTGGTCTGGTACGGATTTAAAAGTATCACTTTGAATTTTTTTTCGGCAAGAAAACTATAAAGGTTCTCCCAATAATTTCCGGTAGCTTCAAGTCCGACTAATAAATTTTCCTGATTTAAGTTTAGTTTTTCAAGTTTTTCCACAAGCTTGTGAAAGTCGTTTAATGAGCTTTCAATAGTGAAGGATTTGCATAAGGCTTCTCTGTCTGAATCTAATATTACACAGCGATGTTTCTTTTTAGAAACATTTATTCCGAGATAGTTCATAGTTGATATTCTCCTTATTTTTAAATTCAGCAGGAAGCTTTTCATGCAAAACAATCTCTAATATAGTCTGGGAAGATAAATGGTCTCCTGATCTATCGGAGCCATATCATCCTAAATAAATATTCCCAGAGATTGCCCCGCATGAAGCAACATTCTTTTTTAAATGGTATCCACCTTAATCGGACCCATAAGGAGGTTTTAAAATTGTCATCCTGCTGAATTGTTAAACAGTTTAAGTTATCCACATTATTTTGTTGATAGTAAAAAGAAAGAAAAATCTACTACTACAATTATTATTTATAATTAACATGTAATATATGAAATTTATACTAGGAGGTCAAAATGGATAAATCATCTCGCACTCGCATATATATAGAACTGGAGGACATCAGCAAGGCTGCGACCTTAGATTCAGCAGTTAGCGCTCTGGGTAAAGGCCTCAAACTTGCATCTGCTTTCCCAAAACTTGAACCAAATGAACGCGCGCTTGAACGCGCGAAGAAACGTGGTACTGGAGTAAAGGTCGATCTTTCAAGGCATATGGTCATCGATGTAGATGATCCGAATATCGATGTTGATGAGGTTCGTCGCTTGCTGCTTGCTCGACCTGAAGTCCGTTCTGTGTATGTCGAGGAGTTTCCACAACCGCTGTATAACCCTAATGACCCAGATGGGCTTGACTTCGCCTTAACAGACCAACAACTAACCCACGCTACCAACCCGTCGGCCTTAGACATTACCATGGGCGCTGGAATTATTATCGGCATCATCGAAATGCCCTATTGGAATACTGGAGCCGATTATACGCGTCCTGAATTGGGAGGAACAGGCGACCAAGCAGCTGATTGGGCTGCAATTCAGGCAGGTACTCATGCCAAATTTGTTCTTTACACCGACGACGTAGGTAATCCTATTGACCCTTTTGGTACCGGTCACGGGGATCGCACAGTCCCGCGTTGCGTGGCGATTGAAGACAACAACATTGACTATTTGGGTACAGCACCGCAAGCAAAGGTCATGTTTGCCTATCAAGACTACATCTCCGGTGCGATAAGACAACTAACCGCTTTGGGGGTGGATGTCATTTCAATTTCGTACACGGGCTCTTGGGGGAGACGGTTAGCTGTACAGGAAGCCGTTGCTAATGGTGTTGTTGTGGTGGATGCACATGCGAACAATACCAATGCAGAAACCGAGTTGCCCAAACCTTACGAGGCAATTAATGTTGGCGGGTATCGGCAAAGTGATTATTCCACAGCTCGTTCCTGGGGCATTGGTTTAACTCTTTTGGCAACCTCCACATACGGTACAACATATGAGTCTTATGCGACACCTACCGTAGCCGGTGCTGCGGCACTCCTATTGGCTCAGAATCCCAGTTGGAATCCGTATGACGTTCATCGGGCGCTAATCCAAAGAGCATTTAAACCCACCCAGATGAGTGCAGATGTATTCACTCGTAGCCATGGCTGGGGATTACTTCGGATCCATGACGCGTTACAACTCAGCCTAGCGGATTTGTTGCCCTTACCACCTGTGGACGTCGAGACGGCAATTCACGCTGGCAGGGTAATCGAAGTGACCTGGACTGACCGCCCTATCACGAATTACGCTGGGGTTCGGATTGTAGGACGTTTGAATACGCCACCGTCAACCAGTACTGGCAATGAAATAGAAAGAGACATTGCAGTTGGTACCAATATCGCTTATATCGTCCCACCAATAAGTGGCAATTGGTATTTCGCGGTATTGGGCAAAGACACAGCAGGCCGGTATTCTGAGGTAGTAGAATACATCCAATTTGCCTTCGAACCTTACATTTATAGATGTCCTAAAGCGCCGAAGATCAATCCGGTAGCTTCTCCCACTACAACTGGAGCAGTCACGCTCACAGGAACCAAAGAACGACGCACGGCTATCCATATTCGAGGTATTGAGGCGGTTCCACTCGATGATTCTGAAGCCTGGACTGCAACCGTTATGTTGGATCCAGGTGGGAACCTAATCCCCGTTACTGCTGTGGACGAGTATGGTGAGTCAAGCGATCCGGCCTACGCATTCGTTGATAGGCAAATGTACGTACGTCTGGCGGGCGATACGATGACAGGCCCTCTACAACTCGACAATGCGGGTACAACCGGCGGCTTGAAAATTCGCAGAGATAGCAGTGGCCTTCCTGAGTGGGCAATTAAGACCAGCGGCGAGCACTTGATCTTCATTGAACCGGATGATAATGATCGAGAAGTGCTGAGAATTAGGGATATCTCAGGGACTGGATCGGCGGCTCTTCAGTTGGCCGCGCTTTCAGGGGCCACTCTGAGTGCGGAGCAACTCAAGAGCCTGACCCAGACTGCCATTGTCCGTCGGTTAAAAGCGGATAACGGCACATCCGTACAATCAGTTAATCTTGGCTCTTCTCGAAAGGTCCTTGCTTTCATAGCAATGACCAGCAGCGATCCTAGGCACGATCACGACAGAGGAGATATGTATGCAGCGGACATTTTCCGCGTCGATGGGAATCGACCTCCTGGTACATATTCGTATGGTGGGGATCATCTGGGGCCAATTGGTGCATCTTCCAATTTGCTACCATCATTCTATATTGGCACAGTTTCAACCATTGAATTTCGCCTTAGGTCTTTTCAAGATGCAACAGTATGGGCCGTGGGTGTGGTACTTAGCCAACCATGAGTCTTAATTGCGAAATAAGGAGGATTATCATGTCAAAGATGAATCACAATGAGCCAATGTACATACTCTATAATGGAGATAATGGGCGTATTCTTGGCAATTACTCAAAGTACGATGCAGAAAAAGGGTGTTGCGTGGGATGCGACCCGGAGGAGGTAATTAAGGTTGCAGCAGGTGCATCCCCAGAACTGAGTTTGGGTAGTTTTGAAGTCTTGGAGGTTATACTCGAAGAAGGCAGTGAGCTAAAGGATTTCAAAGTCGATCCAAAAAAAAGAGAGCTTGTAGCTCGAAAACCAGAGAGAGCAGGAAAAAAATGAGGACTTCATTAGCTCCCGAATAGTGATAGGCGACTTTGATTCTGAAACAACCTAAATAAAGGTACAATTGGGATCAACTTTAACGTCGGTGATTTCTTGCCTAACAATCGGTTCAAGCTGACGGCGCTAACCGCGCCGCAGCTTAACCTTAACGTTAGGCCAAGAACATTTTTGAATATTCGGTGATGGAACTCGTTAGGCAAATCTTGGTGTGGAGTCTCAATTTCATGGGCTCCATCGGAATTATGTTAATAGTCTACGGTGTCGTATCGCTGGTAACCTCCAGCATGTGGGCACCATTGGAGAAAATCGCAGAGTGGATAGCAACAATTACGACACTGATAGCTGTATTCTTTACCGTGGTTTCCATATATTTTCCCATCAACGTTAGGAAACCAGACCCACTTAGTCTCTATTTTACGGCGCCAATCGTCATCATAGCTGTATTTGTAGCAGTGGTTTACACGTTATACAGCCGCACTGTTCTGCCTGTTCACCTTGTCAGTGGTTTTGCAATTCTTGGACTTAGTGGTGCATTGTTCAGGATCTTGAGCCGGTAGGCAGATTTGCATGCGCGAGGTAGTTTGTTGGCCTAACTCGGCACTGCACCTGACCGCCATGGCTTTTTTCAAATTTTGATTATTGATAGAGGCGGCAGGTGAACCGCATGTCGTTAAACTTCATTTCGTACAATTTCTTAATAATTATAACTGTGTAAGTAACTATTTTTTGTGGCGATTTATTATAAATGATCAACATTGGTGAAAAGTCGATATTATCTATAATATCAATACCTTATATAAAATTTCTCCTCTCGGCCACTTGTTCTTCAGAATCCTATCTTTCTTAAATAAAAACAAATCATTAAGTAAGTTTTGACCAGAGTATCGCCCAGGAAGGGGAAAAGATGAGCATCAAAGTTTTTTTGTGTCTTTTACAATTTTACTTGTTTTATACGGGATTTTGTTTTTATTTATTCATTTAGTCTCACAATACCCAAGAAAGGAGGTGATTTGCCATGACCTTTATTATTCTTATGAAATTTACAGACCAGGGGATCCGTAATGTCAAAGAGACTGTTGAACGAGCCAAGTCATTTGTTGAAGCAGCGGAATCGAAGTTTGGCGCTAAAACAAAAGAACTCTACTGGACATTGGGAGAATATGATTTGGTTGGCATTAGCGATGTTCCCGATGAAGAGACTGCCACCGCTTTGGCTTTATCCCTGGGTGCATTAGGGAATGTCAGGACACTGAGCATGCGTGCGTTTAACGCTGAGGAAATGTCAGGGGTTCTTGCTAAAATCCCTTAGAAAGAGTCATGCTGTCAGTTTTTATGGGGCTGTACTCCCCGTTACAGCCCCTCTTTTTGTATTTAGTGAATTTATTGCAGTTGAACAATGAGAACCTTATTGTTTATTTATTAATATTATTTCATGATATAAGGTAATAAAATATTACTTTGAAAATTCTATCTTTTACTTAAATTACGGAGTTATTTTCTAAACCTTAATGTAATTTTACAAGTTTTATCTATTGAATAATTTATGGAGGTATCAATAATGGCAGAATACACTCGCAGAGAATGGCTCCAGAGGAATATCGCAATCGCAGCCGGCGCCGGCGCGGCTTCGGCTCTGCCAATAGTGAAATCGTTTGGTGCTGAAGGCAATGTCGCTCCTGTCGTGAGTAAAGGGAATATACAATTAGCACTTATGCTTTCGATTAACCAGCCGTCGCGTTTGAAACTCGCCCGCCAGATTGGGGTCAATCACGCTATCGTGTCCTTGAATCAAGCGTTGAGGAGGAGCAGTCCGGATAAATACGTGGATGCCTTAGCGAAACTCAAACCGGTCGCTGCTAACCAGATTAAGTTGGGTTTACCCGGCCGCGATGAAGAGATTGCCAATTACTGTGCCGCCCTCGAAGCTATGGGCAAAGTAGGTATTACAATGTGCTGTTACAATTTTATGGCAGGGCTGGGGTGGTACCGGACAAATTTCGAAAGTCCCGCACGCGGTGATGCAATGACGAGCGAGTTCAATTATAAAGATTCAGAAAAGCAGGAACTAACCAGGTGGGGCAGGATAAGCGAGGAAAAAATCTGGGACAACATCACCTATTTTTTGAAGCGTGTTATCCCCGTCGCGGAAAAGGCAGGCGTAAAGATGGCACTGCATCCGGACGATCCTCCCATCTCGCCGCTGCGAGGTATCGGTCGGATTCTTACCAGCGCAGATGCCTTTCGCAGGGTAATGGACATCGTGCCCAGTCCGATTAACGGTATTACTTTCTGCCAGGCGAACTTCAAGGCAATGGGCGAAGACCTTGAAGCAGTAGCAAGGGAGTTCTGTGAGCAGGGTAAGGTTTTCTTTGTGCACTTCCGCGACATTGAGGGTCAAGGGAAATATTTCAGGGAAACGTTTCATGATAATGGCCCGACCGATATGGCAAGGATGCTCCAGGTTTATTACGAATCCGGTTTCGACGGTCCGATTAGACCTGACCACGCACCGACCCTTGAGGGCGAGAGCGGAGCCAGCCGCGGTTACGGCATGCAGGGAAAGATATTTGCCATCGGATACATGAAGGGAATCATAGACGCATTGAACATTTCGTATCAGTAGAAGTATGTTAGAGGGACGAATTTATATCTGGATTATTGCCACAAGGTGATAGCTGTTGGCTGTTAGCTTTTAGAAAACAAATAAGGGCGAACCGTCGGGTAGCCCCTGCATTTTGTTGTAAGATATTATTATAGGATATTTTGTGGGAACACCTTAGCCAGCAGAAAGTTACGCCCTGGGTAATGAAACCCAGGGCGATCGATTCGTTGATTATTC
>JAUWXV010000287.1 GCA_030616165.1 bacterium
ATAGAGGAAAAGCCAGCCGACTATCTCAACCCTTTATAATTTTTATCTTGTTGTGTCCCGACACTGGCATTTTCCTCAAAATTAAAATTTATATGCAATATATTTACCCATCCAATCCTTATATGTTATTGTATATCTAAATAATGCAGTAGGTTTAAGAATAGGCATACCTTTTTTCTTTGCTCTGTTTAATAAATTCCAAATATTTGATTGCGTGGTATTTAAATAAATGGCAATTTTTTGCTGGGATAATCCTTTAATTACATATAACCAATAAACAAGATGCTGTCGATGTGTAAGAATTGGAAATAATTGCGGGACTTTTGCTCTTAAACTTTTTAATAATAGTCTTACTGTTTCGGGTGCTACTTTCATTATTTTAGCTGCTTCTGCTATATTAAATCCGGCAAAATCGTGATGACATAAACGATACGCCTGTTCTTCATCTTCTGTGATTGTTCGTTTCATTCTTGTCCCTCTATACTTACCTCAAATTACAACCAAATAGTTCAAAATTATCACATATTTATCAAATATTTTTTACGTCCGGTAAAACCCATCAGCCAAAGGTATGAAGCACCCTATCAGCCATTTCTGCTAATTCATCAAGCAAAATTCCAGGCCAAAGCCGGGCAAATAATTCTGCCCAAAAAAGCCATTCTTTGTCGTAATCAGTGATTAGTTCGGGCATTATTTTACTTTCCCGATAAAATTTTACCTACTTTAGTATTGACCGGAATTCCTTGTTCCCAGAGTGCACTAACAGATTTTGTTTTCTTCCTCAATTGATAAATTCTATTAAGTAATACCGCAGAAAAAATACGGTAATATCTACCCCGCTTCCATAAAACAGGTAAATGAACCATATTAAAATCAGATCTAACTAATGGAAAAGGAGATTCATTCTGACGATTTCCGGTAATAACCAAACCCCTTTTATCTTTTGTCTCATCATATTGTTCTGCTATATAAATTTGTTCTATGCTCATCTCATTTTCCTTTTCATTTTTCAGAGCTTATTCTGTGTCGTGTTTTACAGAACAATAATCACACATAACTATACCGTTTACGATATTTTCATTCCCTCGAACTCCCGAACTTGTACCCTTACATATCTCACAATTGTCGGGATATTTTTCTGGGCATTCGTAGTGAAGTGCTTTCATTAATAGTTTAATCTTGGCTTGGAGCTTATCGCATTTGTCTGAATAGTGTATAGCTATTTTTTCACAATCATTCATATCATTCTCCTTTTCATTTATTGAACTATTCTGCCATCTGGCATACATAACAATAATCGAATCATCGGAAATTTGCCCAAAGCAAGTGTTTTATAAAATTCAGCTTGTGTACTATATCCATATTTTATTTTTCTTTTACTAAAGCAAGTCAAACACCTATATTCATATACTATATAGGGTACACCTGTTTGACTTGCTTCAAAACGAGCTAATGCTACAATTTCAGGATATTTCATTTCATAAATCCTCTCGTTTTATCAAAATAATTTTTAACAACGGGCGTATCTTTTCTGCTAATATGCAAGTGTCTAAACGCTTGCAATAAACCAGTTCTCCATTCACTTGTCCAAGCTGGTCGATTCAGACTCATACTTTCATTTAATCTGATTTGTTCTCTCATTTCATTTCCTTAAAATGTGTATCCCCGAAAATTAAGAAATATAAACACGGAATTACAATTATAATCGAAAGCCATTGAGGTTTATCAATAAATATAGTTCCAAAGAATATCCCGAATGACAATCCCCATATTCTATGGCATAGTAATACTTTCCATTTTTTCATTCTGATAATTCCTTTTCTGCTTGTTCTATTTTGCCGGGCACTTCGTTCATAAATCGGATAGCCTCTGCGTCAAGAAAACTTTTATCAAAATCAATACAGTTGCAAAAGTGCAACCACCCATCAAGAAAATCTTTACACGCATCCAGTAAATTATTTTCTTCATCCATCACCAGTACCCTAACAGCTTCAGTTGATTCAAATGCCTCGATGCTTTGCTGAATTAAATTCGCATAGTTGGGAATATCATAAATTCGCTGTTCTCTACGTTCATCAGCATCGTGTTCAATGTAATCTGCTAAATATTTTGCTAATTTCATTCTTGCCTCACTTTCACTAATGCATTTATATTAAGTAAATAAACATTTTCCATTGCCTTTTTCCTATCAACCTGGTCTATAAAACATTCAAGCCGTAAATGAGCATATATTTGTGCCAACAATGCTTCTTTATCAAGCCCATTCGGGTCAAAATCCAACAGACGATAAACTCCGCCATTTTCACCATCATAATATACACATTCAAAAATTGGTGGTGGACAATGTTCTCTAATGGCATCATACATAATCGCTGCGTGTCCTCGACAATTTACACTTCTATCTGCTACATCTGCGATTTCACATATAAGTTTTTTAAGACCGCCATCATTCTTATATTTATTAAATGCTTCTTTTATTCGTGATTCAATTCTACCCATTTTCTTTACTCTCCATTTCTTCTGCATTTTCTTTAATAGTATCTAATGGATTGCCAAAAGGCGGCAAATCACCACCTTTTTCAAAATCATCCTCTAATTCAATTGCTTCTTGGCTAATATAATCCAGTACCTCGAAATTATTTGATTTACCTGCATAAATTTCAGGGCAGTTAAGGTTCATCGGGTCTGAAATATCTTCACAGATACATAGGTAATCCGTATCGAAATCTTCATCGACTAAAATATTGGCTACAATCGTTATTCTCTTTTTAATTTTCATAATTTAATCTCCTCAAACATCTAAAATAATTTGTTTATGGTTCTCAATACATTTTCCGATATAACTATATTTTGGGCGAACATTTGTTTTATTCTTTTTAACATATTCTCTCGCTTGTTTACGGGTTTTACAAGTAAAAACTGGCTGACCCGTAATCACAATCCAACAATCAGCTTTTTCTTTCATTTTTCTTTTTCCTCTCATTTTCCTTTTCTCGAAGAATTTTATACGCCTCGAACATCATTTTCTTTGCCTGTTTCAATCCAAACGTACATAAACGGCCAAACCACAGCTTGTAAACTTCATCATCCATTTCTCGTTTTGTTAAACGCTTAGGCATTATTCTACATTAGCTTGTGCGATGGCTTCCATTATCTGCTTATCAAGTGTTGCTGGCCGGTTGGAGGCTTTAGTGTTTTGTTGAAGCCATTTGTCGGTTGCTTTTAGGGCTTCCAGCAAAGCAGGTGCGGCTTTTTCTATTTTAATTCGTCTGGCTCGGTTTATTTGTTTTCTTTGACGCTCGGCTTCTCTTGCTTGTTTTCTACCATAATTCATTTTCCTACCTCATAAATAATTCTATTATTCCAAGCCGATTCCATTCGGCTATAAGGGGAAGTATTATGTTGTTAGGTTTCTTTTCGTTTCATCGCTGATTTTATCAGTTACATCTTCGCCATTGGAGAAATACCGGATTTCTATATCATTAGCTAAACTGCAAAATCGTGATGCTGTAAACCAATAATTCTCATTTCCGTCTGTTACCAATAAATCACATATTGCAGTATAACGTCCCCTATTGGCTTGTTCCATCACAGTTAAATCAGTTTTGATAACAGTTACGGGTTCACAATAGGGAACACCGTCAGAATATTTACCACCTTCAATACCAAAACTATACGACCTATCACGTGCTTTTACCACATCTCCAATTTTGTACTTCATTTTTTGTTCCTTCCAAATAATAAATTTTAATAAGGTTACGTTAATTTTACATCGTGGTCTATTTATTTTATTATTCCAAGCCAACAGGCAAGGCTGGCCATCTTTAATCTGTAACCTGCTGTTGGCTGTGAGGTCTTATGGTTGCCCCAATCTATATAAAGTATAACACATTTTTAAGCAATGTCAAGTAAATTCTCAACTTTTTTCCAGATTTTTTCAGTTTTTAACTGCGTAATTGCTTTTTGATGCCCTTGCGGATAATTAACAATTTCTTTACACGTCATATGGTGATATAAGCATTTTAGAATAGCCATCATTTTATATCGTATTGCAAATCGAAGCCCAAATTGATAAGCGTGTAATTCTTTTAGATAATAATCATTTTCTCGATAGCATTTACAATTTCGTTTATAATGGCGGGCGTGTGTTAATTCGTGTATAAGAACAGTTAATTTTTTAGCACCCGTTATATTTTTATCTAATTCTATATGGGGCATATAATCTATATCATCGTTACTATGGCAGAATCTACCATAAATACTCACAAAAGACCTATCATAAATCGGATAGGGCGATAACATAGCTATTTTTATATAGTCCATAATTAAAGTATAACCTATTCTTCAAAAATGTCAAGTGAAAACTTCAGTTTTTATTTATTTTTTTTT
>JAUWXV010000120.1 GCA_030616165.1 bacterium
TTACACATTTTTCAGAAAAAAAATTGTAGTTTTTTTCATAATAATAAAAATAAATATTTTTTTAATAAATTTGTAAGCCTATGTAATGTATAGAATAATGACCAATGCAAATTTTTTATTAATATAAATAAAATGATAAAAATGGTAAAAAATTATCACTTTTTATCATAAAATGATAGTATTTTATCACAAAATGATAAAATATTCTCATAAAATGATAAGATTTTATCAAATTAGTAAAGTTAACCATATTTAGAAAATATCTTAAGTCTAAGACTCAGTATCAAAGGTTTAATTAAAAATGGAAAGTTTTATTGATGAAATTAAGAGATTGCGGGAAAAAAGGAAATTAACTCTTGAAGAAATTTCTAAAAAAACAAGGATAAATATAGATTATCTTAAAAAACTTGAGAGTGGTGACCTTGGATTTCTTCCTTATCCTTATGTGAAA
The DNA here is from genome assembly GCA_030616165.1 of bacterium. Lineage (GTDB taxonomy): Bacteria > SM23-31 > SM23-31 > JAUVVT01 > JAUVVT01 > JAUWXV01. Next base: position 452 of record JAUWXV010000120.1, read on the forward strand.
GGTATTATCAAAACATATGCAAAGTATATTGGAATTAGTTTAAAGGAAATCGAAGAAAAATTTGATGAATTAAGAGAAGCAGAGAAGAGAGCCGCCGAATTAGAAATTACAAGAAAAATTAGTCATAAAGAAACAGATATTCACAAATTCAAATCAGGAAAAAGTGTAAAAGAAAGGAAAATATTTTTATATGTTGCTTCGTTCTTTATAATTGTTATTGGAATAATTATCGTCATAGGTTCTTTGATTAACTCTAAAAAAAGTAATATCAAATTACTTGAGAAAGAAACATTCACTACTGCTGAAATAAAAAACACTGAGCCAAAGTATGAGGATTTATTATCTTCTTCATTCCAGAGAGAGCCTTTTAAACTTGAGATTGTTGCAAAAGAAACAACTTGGGTGGGGATAAATGTAGACATAGCCGAGATTAGTAATGAAATTAATAAAGAATATCAACGAGAATATCTATTAGCGACAGGTAATAAAGTGACGGTAGAGGCTTTTGATATTATTGAGATGAGGCTCGGTAAATCGCAGGGTGTTGATTTATTTTTGAATGGTGAAGATTTGGGGATTCCTGGACCCCGTGCGGTGCTGAATTTAATTATTACGTCTGAAGGTATTAAAGATATAAAAAGGTATTAAGAATATAAAATTAGTAAAATAACTAATCAATTTAATTTTAACATTGATCCTATGATTTATATCTTAAAGAAATTGAAGATTGCCGATTTCATCCTTATACTTTTGTTAATAATGAGTGGATTATTCTCTTCATTTTATATATACGGTAATAATAATAAAAACAAAAAGGTAATAGTAGAATTATCAGGAAAAGTTTATGGTGTATATGACTTAAATAGCGATAGAATTATAGATTTAAAAGGTCCCCAGAGCAGGGCGAAGATAAATATAGAGAATGGATATATTTTTGTTTCAGAGAGTGGATGTCCACAGAAGATTTGCAAAAGGATGGGCAAGAAAAACAGGATTAATGAATTAATTGTGTGTATTCCGAATCGTCTTATAATTCGGATTGAAGGTGAAATGAAAAATAATTATGAATTTATTACCCGATAATAGTCGATGTTTGAATGACAGTAGAAAAAATAGTAAAATTATCCCTTCTTATCTCAATTGGATTGGTTCTTTTTATCGTTGAGAGTTTCATTCCATTTCCTATACCTTGGATGAAATTGGGAATTGCTAATATCGTTTCGATAATTGCTCTATATATTTATGGAATAAAGGATGCTTTAATTGTTGCATTTTTTAGGGTTGTAATTGGAAGTTTGATAAGGGGTATACTTTTCAATCCAATTTTTATTGTTGCAATAGGAAGTGGAATTATAGCAGTTCTAATTATGGGATTTGTAAAATTTTATTTTAATAGATTTTTTAGTGCAGTTGGTGTAAGCATTTGGGGCGCATTTGCTTATAATATAACGCAGATAGTTATATATTATTTTTTAATCATTAAAAGACCAGAAATATTTAACCTCGTCCCATTATTTCTAATCATTACACCTGTTACAGGATTTATAACCGGTTTCATTGCTTTGATAGTCATTGAAAAAGGGAAAGGAAAAATCTTGTTTTGAATTATTTCTCCACCAGATAAAAGAGAAATTTCATCATTTTTTAAACATAGTTAAATGTTTAAAAGGAGAGGAGATGAAGATCGGTATAATTTCAGACAGCCATGACCACCGAGAGTATATAATAAAAGCTGTTGAATGTTTTAATGATGAAAATGTTGAAATTGTTATTCATGCTGGAGATATAGTATCACCTTTTACAGAAAGGGAATTTAAAAAACTAAAATCTAAGATGAAAGCAGTATTCGGGAACAATGACGGAGAAAGGTTTGGATTGAAAAAGGTTTTTGATATAAATTTACCTCCCATAGAATTAACCTTGGATAATAAAAAGATTTTAGTAATGCACGAACCTCACAATATTGAAGCATTAAAAGAGAGTAATCATTATGATGTGATTATTTATGGGCACTCGCATGATTCACTTATAGAAAAAGAGAAAACAACTGTTATAAATCCAGGAGAAACATGCTGTTGGCTTACGGGTAAAGCAACCGTTGTAATTCTTGATACCGAATCTATGGAAACAAGACTTATTAAACTTTAATGCAGTATATATAATATCTTAAACATGTTTCCGAATTATAATAAAATCTTGTTTGAAATAAATGCGTAATTTTTTCATAAAAATGGAATATTTTTTAGATTACTTTAGTATAATATAATAGAAGGGGATAATAAATAACAATTTTAAATGGGAGAAAAAAAAATGATAAAATATAAAAGGCCAACTTTAATAATTTTAGTTGCTCTTTTATTTGTGATTTTTATCTCTGGTTGTTATACCATTATACATCCCCCATTCACAGTTAAAGAAAGAGTGACTAAAGTAATTGTAAAGGACAAAGAATCTGACCTAAATTATGAGGACGAGGAATATCTGGAGAACAGTGATATAGAATCGGAAAATGAAACTCATATTTATTATTATCATGATTATTACACATACTATGACCCATTTTATGACTGGGGATTTTACTGGAATCCTATTTGGTATGGACACTATTATCGAGACTATTTTTATTATCCATGGTATAGGGCATATCATCCGTTTGCTTATTCTGGATATTTTCCATATTCTTATTATGGATATCGATATGGATATTATCCTTATTATGGGTATGATTATAATTATGCTTATTATAGAGATTACGGTCCGCCGATACCTTATAAGAAAAGGGATTTTGGCAGGAGACAGGACTACAGAGTGTCAGGAGATAATACAATCAGGACAATAAGAACTGGTCTTACTAAAACATCCAGTGCTGGAGATGTAAAGGGTTTATCAAAAAGGGATGATGGAAAGAATACAGATACATACAGTGGAACACGCACAAGGAGGGATGAAAATTCAGGAACAAGAAGTGACAGGAGTGGGAACATAGGTAGATCTTCAGGGTCTGGTTCAAGTGGTTCGGTAAGTCGCGGCAGTTCGGGGTCTAGTTCAAGCGGTTCAGTAAATCGTGGCAGTTCCGGGTCTTCAGGAAGTTCATCAACAGGTGGAAGAAGAATTAGAAGATACAATTCTCAGATAGAAAATAATTCTTCTAATAATAAAGTTATATTAAATAATCAGACTATAAAGAACAATTCTGATTATAACCAAAAATCTGATTTTATTAGAAAAACTATTAGAGATAGAGTAGAATATATTAATAAAACCGTAGTAAGTTCATATCTAATTAGAACTTTTCCTGGAAGTTCAAAGGATGTTTTTAAAAGAAATAATTCAAATTACACAAGGTACGAAAGTAATAATTCCAGACCCATAAGAGAATTTACAAATCCAAGGAGAGACTCTCCATCAAGCAGTGTTTCAGTCTCTAAGCAAGGTGCTTCAAATAATAGGAGTAGTAGTTCCTCTTCATCAAGAAGAGAAAAAAGATGATGGAATATGAATAATAGTAGATTAAAAAAACACCCCTTTTGATAAAATGTAATCAAAAGGGGTGTTTTTTTATTCTTTAATAATACGGTATTTGTCAGTAATTTATTTACTTAATTTAATATCATCAAAAAATAAATGTGATAAACTAAGCCATTAAATCAATAAACCTCTTCTGTGGTGTTTTGGAGAACTGACTGGAAATGCTTATTCTTCTTGCAAAATCACCTACATTTTGCGGAGTCAATCTGAGTTCCTCGGACCTCATTTGCGTTACCTGCTGTTTAGAACGAACTTTAGTCTTTCTAACTGCATTGTGGAAATAGTCAAAAGTGAAATTCATAACCTGTGTCGGTGTAAGTTTGATAGATTGCTGAGGCATCTTTACCTCCTTTTATAGTTCCCGGATTCTTCTTATTTTAATATAATATAAAATATTAACATTTGCAATCTATTTTTACTTAACTTATAAATTTTTCAAATGTTTCATAAATATTGAGATTCTTAAAAAGTATTAAATTAATGAATATTCTTTTATAATTATATAATTCTCTTGAAAATGTTAAATCTATTTTTTATATTTTTAAAAAATATATAGATACATTGGAATTTTCAAACGAATTATTATCAAGACTAAAATCATCAAAGAATGTGGGTTCGGTATGTGGAGCGGGGATTTCCCAGGAGAGCGGGGTTCCAACATTCAGAGGGGAAGAGGGTTTGTGGAAAAAGTACAAGCCAGAAGAACTTGCTAATTTTGATGCATTTATAAGAAATCCCGAACTCGTTTGGGAGTGGTATAATTACAGGAAAAAATTAATATCAGAGGTTGAGCCCAATCCCGGACATTATGCATTGTCCGAAATGGAGAATTTATTTGATAATTTCTTGATTATCACACAAAATGTGGATAATTTGCACCGAAAGGCTGGAAGCAAAAATTTAGTAGAAATACACGGGAACATAATGAGTAGTAAATGTATAAAATGTAATAGAAGATATAATGACCTGCCATTTCATGAGAATGTTATAAGTGTTCCAAAGTGTGAATGTGGGGGGATAATTCGTCCGGAAGTGGTATGGTTCGGAGAGTTAATACCGGAAGACCTTTTAAGAAGGTGTTATGAATTTTTAAAAGAATGTCAATTCCTTTTTGTAATAGGAACCTCAGGATATGTACATCCAGCAGCATCTTTTCCTTTAATCGCAAAAGAAAACGGTGCATATCTTGTAGAAATAAACAGTGAGGAAACGAACATTTCTTACATGATGGATGAAATATTATTGGGAACATCAGGCAAAATATTACCAGAAATTGTTGGAAAAATAAAAAATTAAGTCTTATGAAAAGGGTTTTTTTATATATTTTTATTTACTTTATTGCGTTAAATTTCACTGGATGTGCTTATTATAATACCTTTTATTATGCAAAAAAGTATTTTAATGAGGGTCTAAAAGCGATAGAGAGAGAAAAAAATTTAACCCAGAGTGGGACAAGAGGCTTTACTCCAATGGTGAAAGGCCCATCGGTTAAATTACCGCAAATGAAGACAACCACTGGTTCTGCAAGTTTTGATAAGTGCATCGAAAAAGGTTCGAAACTTCTTGAATCATATCCAAGAAGCAAGTGGGTTGATGATTGTCTATATATTCTCGGAAGGTCGTTTTACTATAAGCAGGATTATACAGAAGCAAGTAAGAAATTTGAAGAACTCTGCACTGTTTTTCCGGAGAGTAAATTTATACCTGAAGCAAGACTCTGGTGGGGGAAAACATTTATAGAAATGAAAAACTTTGGTAATGCAGTGGAGCAGTTTCAAGAGGCTCTCAACTCAGATGGAAGTGATGATACTAAAAATGAAGCTTTATTGGGGCTTGCTGAAATTTTGTATATACAGGAAAAATATGAGCAAGCTATTGGGGCTTATCAAGATATAGTCACAAAAATTAAGAAAAAAGAACTTAAGGCTGAAGCACAATTAAAAATAGGGGAGTGCTATTTCCAGTTAGAAAACTATAATATGGCAGCAGAAAATTTTTACAAAGCCAGAAACTTTACCCAAACTCAAGAACAGAAATACCAGTCTGAATTCAGATATGGAATAATCAAGAAAACTATTGGTGATTTCGATGAAGCAGTCAATATTTTCAAAAATCTTCTTAGTGATGGTAAGAATTTTGACCACTTTCCAGAACTTAGGATACATACAGCCGACTGCCTTAACCGGGAAGGCAAACTCGATGAAGCCATAAGTATTTATGAAGATATTGGGAATATTTATTCAAAAACTATTTTCGCCTCCGAAGCTTACTATAATATAGGATTGATTTATTATAAAAATTATTTAGATTTTAAAAAGGCTTATGATTCTTTCACAAAGTCTATAGCATCAGCACCAAGATCTGAACCGTCCGAAAAGGCTACAAAGATAGCGAGAGATATTGTTGAAATGAATAAAATTAAGGATGCTTTGGCAAATGAAGCGAAAGAGGATATTAAAAAGAACGGCGAAGAAATTCAAAGCGACACTCTTCTCACATTGGATAAAAAAGCAAAATTAGAGAGATTAAAAAAGATAGAAAATAGGGCGAAAAATAGATATTTATTGGGAGAGATTTTTCTGGATAAGATAGAAAGCATAGATTCTGCCCTTGTTTATTTTAATATAATAAATGAAGAATTTCCAGAAAGCACATTTGCACCGAAATCTCTTTTACAAATTTACGATATTTATGTCAATAAATTAAATAAGCCCGATGAGGCGAAAGGATTTTTGGAAGAATTGGTCGAAAAATATACACAAAGTGACCTTTCCAATCCTGCTCGCGAAAAACTTGGCCTGCCTAAAATTATGCTATTAAAAGATAGTCTAAAAATAGAGTTTCTTGATGCGGAAAACCTGTACTTCAAAAAGAAAAAGTTAGACGAGGCTATAGAAAAGTACCGAAAGATTTATCTTGATTTCCCGGAGTCAGAACTTGCTCCAAAGTGTCTTTATTTAATCGGATGGCATTATGAAAACGAAGAATTAAATGTAAAAAAGGCAATTGAAGAATATAAAAAACTTGTTGAAGATTATCCAGAGTCTGAATTTGCAAAGTTAGTTGTTTTAAATGTTAATCAATATGAAAAGATGAAGGAAGAAGAGGAAATGAAAAAGATGGAAGAAATGAAAAAGAAAGAGGATTTAGAGAAAAAAGAGAAAGAAATAACAATTGCTCCGAGAATGATTAAACAGGTTGACCCTTCTCTGCCTGATAGCGTTAAAAAATTGGGAATCAAAGGTACAATAGATTTAAGTGTAGAAGTTGATGCCTCTGGAAAGGTTATAGATGTCGTTGTTCAAAAATCAGCATTTAATGACACCAACATCGTAAAAACAATAGTTGAAGCAGCATACAAATGTGCTTTTATTCCTGCAGAAAAAGAATCAAAAAAAGTAAAAGGCAGAACCTCGATTACATATAATATAGACTTTTCAAATAAATCGACTCCTGAAAAGAAAGAGACTACACCAAAAGAACTATTGCAAAAAGAAATTAATAAGAAAAGTGAGATGATAATAAAGAAGAAGAAATAATTTTAAGTTTTTTCCCCCGGGTACTCGGGGGACCCGCTGTTTCGGAGCCTACTCTCTTTTTTGAAAGAAAGTAGAACTTTAATAAAAAAAATTGTCAAGGTCCAGAAAAATAACTCAAAAGTTAATAATGGTTTTATATGATAAGAAAGGAGAAATAAGATATTTAAATAAACTGACAGATGATATATATCATCTTGGCATAAAATGTCCGGAGATTTCAAAAAGATGTCATCCTGGACAGTTTGTCATGATAAGAGTGAGTGAAAATTATGATCCTCTTTTAAGGAGACCATTCAGTATTTTAAGAACCATTTCAGAAGAAGGTATTATTGAGATTATTTTTAAGGTAGTTGGGAAGGGAACAAAAATTTTGTCTGAAAAAAGAAGAGGGGATGTGCTCGATGTTTTGGGACCTTTAGGGAGGGGATTTAACTTTAGTGATAGAAGTAAAAACTATATATTAATAGGTGGAGGAATTGGATTCCCTCCACTTTTTTTTATGATTGACTTTTTAAAAAATGAAAAGAAAGATATAATATTTTACTACGGAGCAAAGAGAAAAGAAGAGATATTTTTTAAAATGGAGTTACAGAAAATATGCGCCAAGTTAGTATTAACAACCGAAGATGGAAGTTCGGGTGAAAAGGGCCTTATTTCTGATGTATTTTCTAAAGACTTAGATGCTGGAATACTTGAAAGTGATTCTGAAGTTTTTTCTTGTGGACCAAATCCTATGTTAAAAGTGATAAGTTCAATCTGTGAGAGATGTGATTTAAAGTTACAGGTTTCCTTGGAGAATATGATGGCATGCGGAACAGGTCTATGTCAGGGATGCGCTGTTAAAATTAAAAATTCCAAAGATGATTTTGAATATAAATTAGTTTGTAAAGATGGTCCTGTTTTTGACTCAAATATAATTTTATGGGAAGGTTAATTATTCATTATGGTTGATATGAGTGTAAAGATTGGCAATGTTATTTTTAAAAATCCAGTTCTGACTGCCTCAGGAACTTTTGGATATGGTGATGAGATCTCTAGTCTAATTGATATAAATTTATTAGGAGGAATTGTAACAAAATCAATTACTTATAATCCAAGAAAGGGTAATCCACCTCCCCGGATTGCAGAGACCACAGCAGGAATGCTGAATTCTATAGGGCTGGCTAATATTGGTGTAAAAAGATTTTTAGATGAAAAAATCCGACTTTATGAATCTTTTGATGCCAGAGTGATTGTCAGCGTTGCTGGCGAAACCATAAAGGAGTATTGTAAAGTTGTAGAATGCATTGAAAAAAAGGATAATATTGATGGATATGAAATAAATATATCCTGTCCTAACACTGATAGAGGGGGTATATATTTTGGTATCGACAAAAAGATGAGCGGAAATTTGGTTACGGAGTTAAAGAAATTGACTGCAAGGCTTCTTATTGTTAAACTAACTCCAAATGTTACTTCAATCAGTGAGATAGCAGAAGCAGTAGAAGATGCAGGGGCAGACTGTGTGTCGCTGGTAAATAGTTTTATCGGGATGGCGGTGGATGTTAAAACCCGAAAACCTAAAATAAAAAAAATTATCGGGGGATTGACAGGTCCATGTATAAAACCTTTAGCCCTGGCAAAGGTTCATGAAGTATATTCAAAGGTTAAGATACCTGTGATCGGTATAGGTGGTATTGTCACAGGAGATGATGCTTTGGAGTTTTTGATGGCAGGTGCTTCGGCAGTGGAGGTAGGGACTGCTTCTTTTTTTAATCCTTATGCTCCGATAAAAATTGTTGAAGAGATAAAATCATATCTTGAAGAAAATAATATGAAAAAAGTCAGTGAAGTTGTAGGAATTATAATTGTATCATAAAATTTTTTTTAGGAAATTTTTTAAAAAAGTTGTGGAAACATCAAAAATTCTGAATTTTACATAAACTTATTTTAAAAGTTTAACAAAAAATTGAAGATAAAAATAATAACACCAGCATTAATTTTTACATTGATAGGTTGTTCGGTTTCCCCGAGATTCAGAACTGAACCAGGACCGGGTGAAGGCAAGGTATTATCGACAGAGATAGGGATTGCCTCCTATTACGGAAAAGAATTTCACGGTAAAAAGACAGCCTCCGGAGAAATTTTCGATATGTATAAGTTTTCGGCTGCCCATCAAGATTATCCACTGGGTACAATTGTAAGAGTTACCAATCTTAACAATGGAAAATCGTTAGTTTTAAAAATAAATGACAGGGGTCCTTTTTTAAAGGGAAGGATTATCGACCTTTCCTATGCTGCTGCTAATGAACTTGATTTTGTTCTTGAGGGGACAACAACCGTAAAAATAGAAGTTTTAATATGGGGTCAAAATATTTAAGGATTCGATTTATCGAATCCAACCTTTAAAGTTTTGAAATGAGGTCAAAAGTTAAGTTAAGAAAAAAAACAAAGGTGTTTTTAAAGGTTCCGGGTTCTACATCAAACCTTGGTCCTGGGTTTGATACATTAGGTTTAGCGGTTAATCTTTATTTAAATTTGGAGGCGGAATCAAATGATAAACTGCAAATAAATGTATCGGGTGAAGGAGCTGAGGAGATAAAAAGAGAGAAGGATAATTTGGTATATTCTTCTTTCCAGGAATATTTAAAATATGTGAACGAACCTTGCTTCCCAATCAAATTGTCATTGAAAAACGAGATACCATTGAAACGAGGACTGGGAAGTAGTGGAGCAGCAATTGTTGGTGGGCTTTTAATTGCAAGGGAAATGGCTGAAAAGAAGTTATCCAATGAGGAATTACTGAGTATCGCTGCATCAATTGAAGGGCACCCAGATAATGTTACTCCTGCCTTATTCGGTGGACTTAATGTATCCTGTTTAATAAAAAATAGAGTTATTTTTAGCAGGATTGAACTTTCAAAAAGTTTAAAACTCGCTGCTGTTATTCCTGATATTAACATATCCACTAAAAAGGCGCGGGCTATATTACCAAAGAGTGTTAATTTTAAAGATGCAGTCTTCAACATACAGAGAGTTTCACTTCTTATAAATAGTTTTTATTTTAAAGATTTTGATAATATGAGATTTTATTTTGAAGATAAACTTCATCAAGATTACAGAAAAGTATTTGTCCCAGGATTTGATAAGGCAGTAGAAATGGGAATGAAGGCTGGTGCACTTGGAGTTTATCTCAGTGGTTCCGGTCCAACAATTATGGCATTTTATAGGAATAAAGGAAATATTGTTACAAAAACTATTGCCGATGTTTTTAATGAAAAGAATATTTCTTGGAGAATAGTTTATCTGAAACCTGTTTTAAAACAAACTTTCAGGAATATTATGACTTAACTTTGATTCTTTTTGTAATTTTGTGATAAAGTAAATTTTTTATAATAAAAGAAAACATAAAGCCGAAATCGAAAAGCTCCCTTCACTTTATGATATAGCAAATATGGCTGGAACTTCTGAATCTTCAGTTTCAAGAGCGATTAATAACCTCGTAAAAAGCGG
>JAUWXV010000202.1 GCA_030616165.1 bacterium
CTTCTGATTTATACTCAAAAATGACCTCTGCACCACTGTTCCAGCTTTTTATCCTTCCGTTGCAGTCGAGGCTTATTATTGCATCTGCAGAATTATGAACAACATTCGAAAGAAATTTATTCATTTCAACAATCTCATAAGCTAACTTCTCACGCTTGGAAAGATTTATTATTAAAAAAAGAATATGTTCTACCTTATCATTTTCCTCTTTTATCGGAATAAATATACTTCGACAGTATTCAATCTGGCCATTTTTTGTCTTCCAGGGAGTTATAATTCTTTCAATCTCATTTGACTCAAAAGCAGAATCTAAAACTCTTTCACAACCCTCCGAGTTTTTTAAAACAACTTCATAATTCTTACCAATTAGACTGCCTTCGGATCCGTATTTTTTTAAAATATAATTATTCGCCCACCAAATTCTTCGGTCTTTCCCTATAAGCAATACACCAATTTCAAACTCAGATACAACACTACTTACTTTTTCAAATACTTCCAACATTTCCTTTAATCATCCTAAAATTTTAAAAATAATATGATTGCATCTCTTAATTACTTTTACAACATTTTTTCTAAAAAGTTTCCTAAAAATAAATTTTTTTTGTATTCTCCCTTATCAAATCTATAAAAGATTCATAAAGCAAAATTTCCCTGCTAAACTTAAATATTCAATTTATTTAAATAAAGAATCATAAATATTCTATCAGAAAAAATAATTATATTTCTGGCAACACATTTGCAATTTAAATAATCGGATAATTTGATTATACTTTTTCTCTATATTAATCTTAATAAAATTAAATTCCGATATATAATATAGACAGCATTTTTTATTTATATTTTAACAGGTTGATTATGCATAGAATTAATATTAAAAATTGTAAAACGTGCAAGCATTTCTATAGGGATGGAAACTATAATTCTCACTGCAGAAATTATATAAAAATGATTCCGGATTCAATCGAAAATTGCATAAACTGGGAAGAAAAGACTTTCAGCAGCATATTCGGTTTTATTACTCCAGATAAATCTACAATGAAAACATAATATTTATGCTGGTAATTTACATTTATTATCTAAAAAACATTTAAATATTTATTTTATAATAAAAATAATTCAATTATTACTATTTTCTACTATATACTTAACTTTTTAATAATATTTTTTTTCGACTGATATCCAATTACTTGTTCTTCAACTTTACCGTTCCTAAAGAAAAGAAGAGATGGAATACTCCTAATCCCATACTTAACAGCAGTATTAGGATTTTTATCCACATCTATCTTACCAACTTTAATTCTATCTTTATATTCATTGCATATTTCTTCAGTAATTGGAGCAAGCATTAAACAAGGGGAACACCATTCAGCCCAGAAATCTACAAGAACTGGCTTCTCCGATTCTAATACTTCTTTCTGGAAATTTTCATCCGTAAATTCTAAAGCCATTTTCACCTCCTATTTTGTGCTTTTTCACATTTCCTTTAAGTTTTTGATTATTTTCATTTAAAATTAATCAGCAAATTTAGTTGAAACAATCTTCGAAACTCCGCCTTCTTCCATAGTAATTCCATAAATATACTTTGCAATCTCCATAGTCTTTTTATTATGCGTAACAATAATAAATTGTGTATTTTTCGAAAAAAGTTTTAAGATATTTATAAATCTGTCTATATTAGAATCATCCAAGGGAGCATCCACCTCATCCAATACACAAAATGGACCTGGTTTCACCTGATATATAGCCATAAGCAGAGCTATTGCAGTTAGAGCTTTTTCCCCAGCAGAAAGAAGCGATATAGACTGAAGTCTTTTGCCAAATGGCTTTGAAATTATCACAATCTTAGAATCAAGAGGATCAGAGTCATCGGATAGCAATAAATCCGCATCACCATCTTTAAAAAACTTTAAATATATGTCCTTAAAATTCACTCTTATTTTTTCGAAACTCTCCATAAATTTTTCACATGCTGTTTTATTTATCCTTTGAATGGTCTCAAGCAGAGTTTTTTCTGCTTCAATAATATCATTCCTCTGCTTTATAAAATTATCATACCTTTCCTTTTCTTCTTGATATTCATCCACAGCTGCAAAGTTTATCTGCCCAAAAGACTCCAATTTCTTTTCAAATGCCTCAATCCCCTTTCTTTTAACTTCAATTTCTGTTTCATCCAATTTATCATCCTCTGAAACCTCTATACCCTCATCACCAATTTTTTCCAACAACATCTTTTCTTCCTGCTGAAGTCTTGATAATTCCATTTCCGATTCAAAAATATCACTTACTCTCTTATCTCTCTGATTTCTCTTATCTTTTATCCTTTTTTCCTCTTCAAATAATTCATTTTTAAAAGTAACCTGCTTACCTCTTATATTGTCAACTCTTTCTTCAAAATCATTTTTTGTTATTATTAACTCATTTATTTTGCTCTGACCATTGTCGATTCTTTTTTCCCAATCCCTTATCTCTTCATCTATCTTTAATATTGATTCTTTTCCTGAGATGATTCCTTTTTTGTATTTTTTGTCAAGTTCAACATTTCTTTTAAAATCTATATCAATTCTTTTTAATTCTTCCTGAAACTTTATCAAACTTAAGTTTTTTTCATAAACAGAGTTTTCAAGGAGTTTTCTTTTTTGTTCGATTTTTTCCTCTTGAATTTTTAATTTTTCGATTTCAACTTGAAGTCGTATCTGTTCATTTTTAAGCATTTTCAACTCTGCTTTTTGCTTTTCAAGCGCTTCTTTATCGACCTTAAAAATTTCAAGCTGTTTGCGTTCTTTCTCCATTTTACCCAACTGTTCTCTGTCTTTTTTCACATCATAATCACAAACAGATATTTCGTTCTCTATCTCTCTTAATCTCTTTTCGGAATTTAATATCTCAAAACCAGTTAGGTTCAGTTTATCAGTAATATCTTCTATTTGCCTTAAATAGTCAACCTTAATCATTTCCGATTCTTCTATACTTTTCTTTATTTGTTCTATTTTTGTTTTAATCTTTTCAATTTCAGAAAGTTTACCATCTACTTCGCTATGCTTACTATCCCCAATAGAGTGTACAAATCCTTGCCTGTCTATCATCATTCCTGAAATATCAACAACACCGACTCCGTTCTCTCGAGCGACCACATCAAACCCACTTTCCATTATATTATCTTTAGTTATTAATATATCATACAAAAGGAAATCAACCATCTTTTTTATATTTTTACTGCACTTCACAAAATCATTTGCCCACCCAATAATTCTGTCACCAGAAATATTCACTCTTTTTTGAACATTTATACTAATCTCATTAATTTTATTTAATGGTATTATACTAACCCCACCGTTGGTTTTCTCTGCAATTAATTTAATTGCTTTAAAAGCATTTTCTTCATTATCAAAAACAAGAAAGTTTAAAGTCTGATTCAGGGCAGAAATTATTGCCTTTTGATACTTTTCCTCAGTACTAATCAACTCACTTACTGTTCCAAGAAAACCATCAACTGATTCTCTCCTTTCCAAAAGAAACTCATTTCCTTCAGATAATTTCCCTTTTTCTGAAATTATCTGATATAAAAACTCTATTTTCTTATTATCAATTTCAATAAGATTTTTAAGATTAATGATCTTTTCTTTTAACTCATCAACCATCGCCTTTTTCGCTTCTATATCGTTTTGCATTCTTGAACGTTCTGACTTTTTTTCATTGAGAAAATCTTCAATCTTTTTTCTTTCGGTAGTCAGACTCTGTAAAATCTTATTTTTGCTCAGAAGTCTTTCTTTTATCCATTTGCTTTCTTTTACCATTGAGGATATCTTCTCTTCTCTCTGCCGGAGGTCTGAAAGTATCTTATCCTGTTTTCTGCTTTTTTCAGCATATTTTTCTATTAATTCGACTATCCTTGTCTGTGCTACTGATAACCTGTTCTTTTTTTCATAATAGTCATTATAGAAACTATTAAGTTCCTCCGTATAGATTTTTTGTTCTGCTTTAAGGTCACTAATCTTTTCTGTAAGAATATTCAATTTTTCTTTATTTTCCCTCATACTTACTTCGTTTTCGACAATTTGAGTATTAATCTCTATTTCTTCCGATTCGACTTTTCGTATATTTTCACAAAATGTATTTACCTTTTCCTTTGCAATTGCCAATTCCATCTGTTCGTTATTTAAAACATCAATAGTATTATTATATTCCCTCTGCACTTCACTTAACTTATTATCAAGAATAATCATATCGGCTCTTAATTTTTCAAGAGCGGCTTCATCTTTTGCGAGTTCCCCCTCATTACTATCCTTAAGACTCTTAAGTTTATTGATACTTTCTATAAGAGGCTGCTTTTTTGACCTAATATTATAAAGACAACTTCTGTAAATTTCACTCTCTTTTATTTTTAACTCTGCTTTTATCTTTTGATATCTTCTTACCTTTGCAGCTTGCCTTTTTGAATAGTTGACCTTTCTTCCTACCTCAATAATAATATCATTTACTCTGAGGAGGTCTTGTCTTGTATCCTCCAATTTCTTAAAGGTTTCACTTCTTCTCTTTTTATACTTTGTTATTCCAGACGCCTCTTCAAAAAGTCTTCTTCTGTCTTCTAACTTATCATCGATTATCTGTTCAACCATCTTTAACTCTATTATAGAATACGCATTTGCTCCTATCCCGGTATCCATAAAAAGATTTGTTATATCCTTAAGCCTGCACTGCACATTATTTAAAAAATATTCACTTTCCCCCGAACGATACATCCTTCTTTTTATCTCTACTTCAGAATATTCAACTGGTAGCATTCCATCATTATTTTCTATAACAATAGTCGCCTCAGCCATCCCAAGAGGTTTTCTGTCAATAGAACCGTTAAATATCACATTCTCCATTCTCTCCCCTCTGAGGTTGGAGATTTTTTGTTCCCCTAATACCCACTTTATTGCGTCAACTATATTTGTTTTACCGCATCCGTTTGGACCAACTATACACGTAATCCCATCATCAAACATTATCTCTGCCTTCTTTGCAAAGGATTTAAATCCGAATAACTTTACTTTTGATAAATACATAATTCTCTTTGGATAAAAAGTTTAACTAATTTTAATATTTTAAAAAAGTTGTAAATAATAATCACTCTACTTTCTTCTGAAAAAGAAAACAATCTCCGCCACAGGGGATCCACCTAAGGCAGAAAAAAATTTATATCAAGGAATATAAGTATTAGCAAAAAATTTTACAAAATCATAAGTATTATGAAAACTCTGATAATATAAAAAAACTATTCCGAATAAAGCAAAAGTTATTCCCCCAAACGCAAGTACTACCTTTTTAATCTGCACCTGAAATGATATACTTATAACTCTTGTCAATCTAAATATATACCAAACAATAAAAAATGAAACAAGAAATAGACTTAAAAAAATAACACTTTTATATTTCAAAGCGGGATACAAAACTATCGTTAAAAGAATAAGAAATAAATTATTTACGCCAGACCAAAACACTAAATGAACAGCGCTTTTATAAGAAAGGGTAGATTTTTGAAAAATACCCCATAAATAGACTATCCATGAAACAAAAAGAAAAAAAACAAATAAAATTAAGGAACTGTATAATACAAAATAAAGTGGTTTCCAGGTAAGCCTTCCAACCATCTCTTTAACAAAATTATTAAAAATAAAATGAGAGATAAAATAGTCAAACTCCTTATTAAACCTGAAGTAATAAAAATACGAAGATAAAATTACCGAAAAAATAACAGATATCATTATACCAAGAAAAATAGTCTGTCTTATCGAAAGGACTCTCTTCTGTATAACATCTCTGAAATAGTTTTGGGGAAAGATTAAAGACCTTCTTAAATTTTCAGAAAATCTTTTGTTTCTTTTGTAAAGGTAAATCAGAAATATAATCATTATAAATCCAATAACCTGATATTCGTAGGGATCATAATTTTTATGATTAACCGAAAAAATCGCCGGGATTTGACCTTCCGCATTTAGTGCTTTTATTATTCTATAAGAAATTCTTTCATTCCTATAGTAATCTGTCAACCCAATCGCATAAAGGTATTGGTCTGATTCAGGAGGAACAATAATTAGTGGTCTTTCCACTCTCCAGTCAGAATAGCTCCATAATATACTCATATCTATCTCAGGATCAGATAATATTTTATTATAAAAACTCTCAAGAATTACAGCCTGATAGTCCATTAAACTCGGAGTCATTCTTCCATTCAGACCCATTGAAAATAGATCAATTCCATATCGAGAAATTATTAATGGTTTATCAGAAAATCTCATTTTCCATATACTTAATATTTCCTCCATCTCCTCAGGAGAATTGGTGTAAATGTTGATACCTGGCAGATCAATCATATTAGCACATTTCTCATTTTCAATTATTCTCGAAGAGAAAAAAGAAGGTCTTGAATCAATGTTTTTTAAAACTTTAACCAATTCTCCGACATAATTAACAGCTTCTGTGTCTGAAGATTCAAATTCCCCCCCTAATCCCCAAGCAATGACAGACACACGATTTTTATCCCGCCGAATCATCTCTTTAAAATAATTAATGCTGACTTCCTTATATCGCTCATTTTTAAAACATATAGCAGGAACATTCCAGACCGGGAGACTTTCAATCGTAAAAATCCCATATATATCACATAATTCATAAAAATATGGATGAGATGGATAATAACCACTCTGAATAAGATTAAAACCTAAATTCTTTATTTCTACAATCTCTTTCTCGATAATATTCCAGTTTAAAGCAGATCCGAGCCCTGGATAATCCTCTTGATATAATATTCCGTAAAGCTTAATTTTTTCATTATTTATATAAATATC
>JAUWXV010000014.1 GCA_030616165.1 bacterium
TTTGTACTTTTGTCTTGTATTGAGGAATTGATATGAATCTTTCCTGCCAAACTTCGGATGTCTTCCTAATATTGTTTCGTAAATTTTTTAATTTATCAGGTGTCTGAAGATTTAATGTACTAATTACAGCATTAACATCCACCTTCTGTTTTAGCTGAGTAAAATCAATTCCGGAACTTTTTTTGAGTTCTTCAGCTAAGTTTTTCGCAATTTTATCAAATGTAGCAGGCCTGTCGGCTTTTTCCTGCATCCAGTCAGGAAGTTTTCCATCAGTCTCTCTGTTGGTTCTGCATCGCAAATTTTCAATTGTCATCTCTTCAATAATCCATCTGCCATATAACAATGCATCACCGTTAATATCAAACTTTGCCCTACCCGTTTCGAATAGGTTTTTCCATGTGTCATTTGGGTCTGCAATCTGAATACGGTCCCACCCCGATTCTAATTTTAAAAAACTCAAACGAAAACCGTCAATTTCAACCTTTGCACCGACTCCTATCGATAAAGCATACTCAATCTTTTTTTCATACCACTTATCTGTTAAAAAATAATATAATAATAGTATGAGAACGAAAATTATTAATAATAAAATTAAGCCCTTTTTTCTCAACTTTATTTCTCCAAATTTTTTCTATATTTAATTACCACAAAACGCGATAATATAAAAACCGGAATGGTAAAAACAATAGAAAATACTAATCCTCCCATAACGATTGTGTTGTTGAATTTTGTCAACGGAACAATAGGCAGATTATACAGAAGTGTCCAGAATCCTTTGAGCAAAGTTGCATCTACCAAAAGAGCATATCCAATATTATGAAAAAGAGAATTAAACAAAATAGAAAGAAGCCAAAAAATTATTAATCCAATTAATGAAATAGAAATATTGACATTTAGCAGCAATATCAGCATTATTATAAAAAGAGACAATAAATTGGATAGATGGAGAAATCCCAAGAACATACCAAGTATTAGACTCAAGGAGATTTGAGAAGGGGATACCTCATAACGTAAAATATTAAAAAGTTTATTAATTATTATCATTTATATTCTCCACACTCTAATAAATACTCCTATGATAATATAAATAATAACCTCAATTATTGTCAATCTATTTTTATAATCTAAGAAAAATAGTAGTGACAACTTATATTTTTACTACCACCCAAATGACTACCCTAATTTGTCACATTATATCACAATTTGGCAAAAAAATATCCCAACAACATAAAACCATTGAGCTATCTAATTATTTGTTTTTATTTATATTTTAACAGTGGGCGATACTGGATTTGAACCAGTGACCTCCTGCTTGTAAGACAGATGCTCCATGACTTAAAAAATTTATCTAAACTATTAGAAAACAACAATCATAACTGCATGGCCTCCACACTTTATATTGATACAATAGACACCATTGCTTCCACAAATAGACACATTTTTTTTATTTATAATGATATAATTTCCCCAAAAAATGTTTTAAAAAGAGCAATTATTTTGTATATTATAAAAAATATTTGGAATAAACAAAGGAGAATCAAAATGAAAATTAACCGCCGTCATTTTCTTACGTCAGCCATTGGCGTTGGCTTACTGTCAGGAGTTAATAGATGTCAGCCAATCGGAGAAAAAGTTGGGATAAGTGTTGAGGAATTGGATAGAGCTGTAGCCCAACCTGTACTGAAAACTAATTACTTTTCCTCACCTGTAAATATAGAATCCATCGAGTTATTGTACAATGGTCGGGACTACTTAGTCCGTTCAAGGTCTACGGATGGTGCAGTTGGGATTGCTGTTACAAACACCCGCGCTGGTTACTTATATCCAATTCTGAACCAATTAGTAATACCATTCTTCCTCGGTAAGGATGCTCGCAATCTTGATTCTCTTTTATTTGAAGTATATAGATATAGAAGTAATTACAAGCTTTCCGGGCTTGCACTGTGGTGTTGTGTTGCTTGGGTAGAATTCAGTTTGCTTGATCTTCTGGGGAAAATAGCGAAGAAACCAGTCGGAGAACTTATTGGAAACGTAATAAGAAGGGAGATTCCTGTTTACATAGCCAGCGGGCGGCGGGACACCACTTCAGAAGAGGAAGTTGAACTTCTGAAGAAGAGCATTGAAGAAACTGGAGTAAAAGCTGTGAAATTTAAAGTCGGGGGACGGATGAGTAACAACGCCGATGCGATGCCTGGCAGGACTGAAAAACTTATTCCTCTTGCCCGTAAAGTACTCGGTGATGATATTGCAATTCACGCTGATTCCAACAGTTCCTATGATCCGCCAAAAGCTATCGAGGTCGGCAGAATGCTGGAAGATATCAATACGGTTTTTTTCGAGGAGCCCTGCCTATTTGACCATTTAGAAGACACTAAAAAGGTTGCCGATGCCCTTACAATCCCAATTGCATGGGGAGAACAGGAAACCAGCATTCGGCGCTTCAGGTGGATGATACAAAATAATGGTGTGCAGGTAGTACAACCTGATTTGCATTACAATGGTGGTTTTATACGTACAAGACGCATTGAAAGGATGGCGGCAGTTGCTGGGCTGCCCACTACTTTGCATATCTCAGGCGGTCTTGGCTATGTCGATATGTTGCATTTTGCATCGTGCACTCCTGATATCGGAAAGTACCAGGAGTATAAAGAAAACGTAACAGAAACCGGGAAATTGTATGAACCGCCATTGAGACTTAAAGATGGTGCGATAAATGTTCCATCAGGGCCAGGATTAGGGATTACACATATCAATGAGCTTCTGCGCAATGCGAAGAAGATAGTGTAAATTTACTACCATCTTAAAAAATTATTGCATTATTAGTTATTAAATATTCAATTCTACAATATACTCCATTTGGGGAAATCCCGTTTATAATAATATGCTTATTTTGTCAAAACTAATACTATTACAAACATTTAACACCAAAAGTGGCAAGAATTGGCAAGGTAGGGAAAAAATCCCTTAATAAAGTAAAATCTATACCTTAAGATTTAATGCAAAGTGTCTAAAATGTTTTGAAAACATACGGTAAAAATATTTCGGGACTTTTTAAGTATATTATTTATTGAGAACTTATTTTGGCAGGTCGTAAGTTTGCAGGTTAATAGCCTTCTATATTAAGGTTAGTGCTATTGATTGAGCATCTCTAAGATTTTATGCTCGTTATCCTTTGATATATTCACGAATTGGACTCCTGCTGTTGTGCTCCCATCGAAATTGAGTCGAAGTACCTTAGATTCGGCCTTCCAGTTCTCCATTGGAGGCTGGTTGACTTCCAATAGGAATCTGAAAGTATCACCCGGGATAATCCCCTTGGCAAGTTGAATTTGAGAAAGATATGCCCCGCCTAAACTTATGTTTTCAATAATACTATTACCTGGTTTATGAAGGTCAGGTTCATTCACGTGGTAGACCTTGACATTTGCTGGAATGTTGATTGTAATTCTGGGACATTTGCGTTTTTCGTGATCGGATACAGGGTAAGTAGTGTGACGAGATTCAGGGATGTTCAGAAGTGAATTGACTCTTCTTGTCAGTTCAACCTTATCGAGAGCATCCTTCATGATACATTCATCGGCTCCCAATTTAAGAAGATTATCGGTTTTGTCTGATTTTAAGAAGCATAGAATCTTAATATTTTTTAGTTCTTCTATTCTCTTGATGGACTTAACAACTTCGGCATCGGAGATGTCGGGAAGTTCTTCATCAATGAGAAGCAAATCAGGGGGTTTTTTCGAACTCAAAATGAGAGCATCACAGCCGAATGTAACCTTTTCTATCTTAATTCGTTCATCATCAGCAAAGGTTTTATGTACAAGGGACAGCAAAGCCTCGTCGGAAGTTGCAAGTAGTATTCTCTTCTTTTCGATGAGCATGTTGGCTTGGGAAATGTTGTATTGCTTCATGAAAGCTACGAGGCTGTATCGGCTGATGTTACGTTTTCCAGTAATAGGATTCTTCTTGCCGTGCAAAATTCCTTTATCAAACATACGGGATACAGTTGCTCTCGAGATACCAAGTAACTTCGATGCATCACCTGTGGAGAAAAAATCTCTTGAGGAGGTCATACATCTGTTTCCTTTCTTATGTTTGGTTATTGCATATGTTGACTTTGAATGAAACTTAAAGAATAGCTTGTGAAATCTAAACTTAGGTTGCCAAGCAAGATAAATAAATGATGAGAATTTATATTTATATCTGCAAATGAAAAATTAATTGAAATCAATATATATATATAATTGCAAATTGTCAAGTTTTTTTTTATGAGTTTTTTTATTTTTTGAATTAGAGTTGAAAAAAATTTAAATTTAAATTTATATTAAGGAAAATTAATAGAAAACTGTCGCATATTCTCATAGTTAAAATGTTAACCCGTTTTTTGAAATATATGAAAACTCGTATGACCTTATTTCCCCTTTTATTCAAGGAAATTCCTGCGATGTTAACTACATTAATATCAACAATTAATAGATTTTATTACTCTCTAATAAACCCGGCAGGAGAAATGAATATAAATAAATTTATTGTTCTCCTGCAGATTTAATTTATTCTTAAAACAGGTTATAATCCTTTGATAGAATAATTCCTCGTCCTATTCAAACTTTTATTGCATATAAATTAAAAAAATTAATTTTTTCCTTGACTTTTTATTGTTCGATTATTATATTAATTAAGAAGTATTCAAATCTGCATATCTGTATTTATTCAGGTCTTTATATTAAGATTATGTTTCTTGTGGATTTAGTTTTGTTTCGATGCCCGTATTGTAAATTCCTGAGATAATTTAGATATCTTTGTCATTTAAACGCTCCTATTCCTAATTATTGAAAATCTTCTTATTGTCCTAATTACTGACACATCTATTTAGATACATCACTTGATGGCAAGTAGTTTAAAAATACGTCAAACAATTTGAAACAGGCAAAAAAAAATCTGTATTGGAATAATAGTTAAAAAATTTTTAATAATTTTTTAAATTAAACTAAATAGACATAATAGACAAAATAGTCATGGTTTTGAGATGTGAAGAAGGAGGAGAAAATGAAATTTTTTCATAAAACAAGAATAGGACAATTAATGAGTTTAATGCTCGGGCTGTTTCTTTTCGTTGCAGTAATTGGCTGTGCTGGTAAACCTGCCGTAAAACAGGAAATAAGGTATATTCCCAGGGTTACTCTCGCCCCTGGAGACGTTATTGATGTCAAGTTTTTTTACACCCCCGAACTAAACGAGACCCAGACAGTCCGCCCCGACGGGATGATTACACTTCAACTCGTTGGTGACATCAATGTGCAGGAAAAGACTATCGCTGGACTGGAGGAACACTTGATTGAACTTTACACGGTTCATCTCAAGAATCCTGAAATCTCTGTTATTCCGCGGTCGCTGTACAGCAACAGGGTATTTGTTGAGGGCGAAGTTAACACACCAGGATATATTGATATGCCAGGCAGATTGACAGCGATGGAAGCCGTCATTAGAGCTGGCGGATTCGATTTACGAACCGCAAAGTTGAAAAATGTGGTGGTTATTCGGCACAAAAATGGCATACGTTCCGTCTATAAACTTAATCTCAAAAACGCCCTGAATGGCAAGGAGATACAGCCGTTTTATCTCGAACAGTTCGATATCATATACGTGCCGCGAACCAGAATTGCCAATGTCAATCAATGGGTAGATCAATATATCAGTAATTTAATACCTAGAATTGGGCTTATTACCATACCTTTACGTTAGGGTGTAATTTAGTATTAATAATAAACTTACAATTTTATTAAGGTGGTAATAAGAGGATGAAAAGGGGGTGAAAAGTGGGTAATAAGAGGGTAAAATAGTGTTATAGTGATTTTATCTTTAATTAATAACTACATCTTAGTTTTTGATTAACAATAAAATGTTAATTTTAGTATAGGAGAAAACATAATGAATGAAAAAAGGATAGCACCAGAGACTTCTTTAATGTATGGAGATAAGAAAGTTCCGGAAAGTTCTTTAAGGGACATCTATTATGTCCTTTTTCGGCATAAGAAGAAGGTGGTTATCTTTTTCTTAGTCGTCGTTTTCACAGTAACGTTTGGCACTTTTCTCGCTCCGGAGTTCTACAAGTCCGATGCAAAGCTGCTGGTAAAGGTTGGCAGGGAGAGTGTGGCGTTGGATCCCACAGCGACAACTGGTCAAATTATTACCATAAGTCAACCTCGTGAATACGAAATCAATTCGGAATTAGAGATTCTCAAGAGTCGGGAAATAGCAGAAAAGGTTGTGGATGCTATCGGAATGGAGGTAATTTTGAAACGTCCCGACGAGGTTTTGTTGGGTGATACTACTGCCACAGGAAAAACCCGGGACGCTGTCAGGGAGGCAAGGCAGAGGATCCGCTCAACCGCTCAAGAGCCGCTGAGTCTGTTGGAGCGCTGGGATTTACGCGACCAACTGAAAGAACACGACAGTGCCGTTCTGAGCGTTATGGGGAGCCTTAACATTAATGTTGAAGCGAGCAGCAACATCATTTCCCTTTCTTACGAGGCAAGGAGTCCACAATTGGCTTACGAGGTGCTCTCCAACCTGATTGATTTTTATCTCGAAAAGCACATTGCCGTCCACCGCACCTCTGGTTCGCACGAATTCTTCATCCAGCAGTCAGACAAGTTTCGCGACAAACTTGCCCAGAGTGAGGAGGCACTCCGTGAAATCAAAAACAATACCGGCATATCCTCATTAGACGAACAGAGGACTATTATTTTGGGACGGGTTGGGACCCTCCAGCAGGAGATAGAAATAACATCGGCTGATTTAGCCACATTAAACTCCAAAGTAGAGGAACTGCAGAGGTTACTGGCAAATCTGCCCGAAAAGATAGAGACCGGCAGAACCACGGGTCTAGATAACATGGCTTACGTTTACATGAGAAATTCGTTATACGCTCTTCAACTTAGGGAGCAGGATTTACTTTCAAAATATACTGAGGAAAACCAACTGGTAAAGGAGGTCCGCCGTCAGATTGCCGAAGCCCAGTCTCTCCTGAATAAGGAGGAACCGACCCATACACAGGTAATACAGAATTTAAACACCGAATACCAGCAGGTGAAGTTGGACTTACTCGCCGAAAGAGCGACCCTTTCATCGCTGGAGGGTAAATCAAAAGCACTAAAAGGACTGCTGACCGATGCTCAAGGCGAACTTGTGGCACTGAACAATAGTGAAGCCCAGATTGTAAGACTCCAGCGGGAGATAGCAATACAGGAGGTTACTTACCGGAACTACGTTGACAACCTGGAACAAGCTCGTATCGACAATGCTCTCCAGATGGAAAAAATCTCCAACATTGGTGTTGTCCAGCCTGCATCCTACCCCATGAAGACAAGCCGTCCCAACAAGATGCTCAACCTGATACTCGGGCTTTTCTTTGGGGTTTTTGGCGGTGTTGGGCTTGCATTTTTCTCAGAATACATAGACCACTCCTTAAAGACGCAGGAAGATGTCGATGAAAGGTTACAGTTGAAAACACTGATTGTAATTCCAAGGCGTCCAAAAAAAATGGGTAAAATTGAAGTAAAAAAAGAAAAGGTACTGCAATGACTGATATTTTAAAAAGAATATTTTCCAAACTTGTTAAACTCAATGGCAGAGGTGAAGATTCTGCCCCGCCGGGTTTGGATATCTACGGGAGGGGCAAGGAATATTACGAGACTCTGCGTTACAGTCTGCTGAAGTCTGAGAACGGTGCCGCTGAGTTGCCGCACCTCATTGTCATAACAAGTTGTAACAGGCGTGAAGGTGTCAGCACGATTGCATCCAGCCTTGCTGTCACGCTGGCACTCCACGATGATAGGGTCCTGTTCATAGATGCAAACTTTCGCCATCCATCGGCACAGCAAATCTTCAGGGTGAATTCCTCTCCCGGGCTGGGAGAAGTCCTCTACGACGGTATAGATATCACGGCGGCAATACAGACCTCAGCCATCCAGAACCTCTTTATTCTTTCAACCGGCGAAATGAAAAAGGACCCCGCACAAAGGTATGAATCACAGGAATTTATCGAACTGTTAAATATCTTTAAACGCGATTACAATTACGTGGTATTCGATGCGCCGCCATTGCAGCGTGCGGGAAATTCTGCGGTTCGTCTGGCAGGCATTGTTGATGGTGTGATTCTCGTGGTTGAGAGTGAGAAGATCCGCTGGGAAGTTGCACAGCGGATGAAGGCACAGATGGTCGAGGCAAAGGCTAATCTCCTGGGGGTTGTCCTCAACAAGAGGAAATTCCACGTTCCAAGATGGCTGTATGATACACTGTGATATAAATATGGAATTATAAAAGAACGGGATTTCTCGGCTACGCTCGAAACGACAAAAAGAGGGCGAAATGACATTCATGTCGTTTTACATTTTTTTATGAATCAGTATTATGTTTACATAATGACTAATAAATCTAAAACCCTTTACATTGGAATAACCAGCGATCTTTACCGGAGATTATTTGAACATAAACAGAAATTTGTAAATGGTTTTACAAAAAAATATAATATTAACAAACTTGTATATTACGAGATTACCAATGATGTAAATGCTGCTATTGCCAGAGAAAAGCAAATAAAAAGATGGAGAAGAGAAAAGAAGATTAAATTAATTGAAGGTTTTAATCCTGAATGGAGAGATTTAAGTATGGAATTATAGAAGAACGGGATTTCTCGACTACGCTCGAAATGACAAAAAGAGGGTGAAATGATACTGAATCAATACTGAAACAAGTTCAGCACAGGCTTCAGCACAGGGTTCAGCATGACAGGTTAATAATGTTTATTGAAAAACATAATAAAACATCAATCGTAAATTTACAAAAGTTTAATAAAATTACTTAAAAATAAAATGGTGGAATATTATGAAAAAAATATGGGGTAATAACAACCTGTCTTCCCGGCGGCGGGATACCTTGAATATAATTTATTCCGCTGATGATTTTTATGAGGTTCTCGAGCGTGAACGCGCACGTGCTGACCGCAGTAACCAATGCTTTTCTCTTGTGGTTTTCAATGTTGGTTTGCCGGGCACGAACGGTGACAATGCCAGGCGTGTAGTATCAATTCTTGCTTCCCGGGTACGTGTTTCAGACGAAATAGGATGGTTTGACAAGCGGTGTATAGGAGTGATCCTGCCTGATACTTCAGCAGAAGGAGCATGGAAATTAGCAGACGAAGTCTGTCAGGAGATTAATGGAACAACGCAGACCTCATTTTGCTCCGTTTATACGTATCCATCAGAGGGATTGCCTGTTGATGCAAATCAAATGAAATTTATCTTTAACAGAGGATAGCGATGCAGCAAGAACTTTTTACATCAAAAAAAACTATTAATAGAAGCCGCAATGCGGCTGCAATTCAAACAAATGATATTCAAGGTCAGGCTTTATCTAAAACAGTAAATGGGCTTGAGCAAATCTTTGTCCGAAGAATACCAATATGGAAACGTGCAATGGATATTGTTGGAGCGCTCGTGGGACTGACAGTCTTCTCGCCGTTGATGCTTGCAGTGGCGATAGCGATAAAACTAACCTCAAAAGGTCCGGTTATTTTCAAACAGAAACGGGCAGGTCTCGGCGGCAAACCATTCACTTTCTATAAGTTTCGTTCAATGGTCATCGATGCAGAAGAAAAAAAGAAGCAACTGATGCAATTCAACTTTCGGACTGGACCTGTATTCAAGATGAATGATGACCCTCGGGTTATACCTGTGGGCAAGTTCATACGCAAATGGAGTTTTGATGAGTTACCCCAGTTCTATAACGTTCTCAAGGGAGATATGAGTTTAGTGGGACCACGACCACCCACGCTCGATGAAGTGCCGCAATACGACAATTGGCAGAAAAGACGGCTGGAGGTTAAGCCAGGTATAACCTGTCTATGGCAGATTAATGCCCGTCACGAAAGCGACTTTGACAACTGGGTTCGGCTGGACATAGAGTATGTTAAAAAAAAGTCACTTCTGCTTGATATTAAGATTCTTCTTCTGACACTGCCAGCCGTTCTTTCACGAAAGGGAGCACATTGAATTGAAATAATTATAGGGAGTTATATACCTGAATATTCAAAAATATTTTGAATCATTTCTGGATTTTAAAAAAATGAGTAGATTAAGATGCAGAATGATTTAATATATATTTTGTATAATATTTAACAAAAATATGTATTAGTGATGTTATTTCTCGTAAAAACGAGTTGTATGAAATTCTACTAAAAGGATTAATATTGTGTCCATAAAAATACAAAAAAGCGAAAAGAGAACGTTTAATCAACTCAAAGAACACTATGAAATAGAGAAAGAGTTGGCAAATAGACTGCGTAATGCTAGCAAAGAAAAGAGAAGAGATTTATATACTACCATTTACGATGAATTGTATCGTCGAGTACCCCAGCATCCACAATTGACTCGAAAAATAGACTCAAAATCTCGGCTTACAGCAGTATCTAAACAAATGAGGTTAATAAAACATTTCTTGAAACAAGAATCTACATTCCTTGAAGTAGGACCTGGAGATTGTAGCTTGTCGCTTGAAGTGTCTAAGCATGTGAGAAAAGTTTATGCAGTTGATGTATCTAAGGAAATTACTAAAGGAGATATATTTCCAAAAAACTTTGAATTAATTATTTCCGATGGTTGTAGCATCCCTGTTCCTGAAAATAGTATTAATATTGCATACAGTAATCAGCTCATGGAGCATTTGCATCCTGAAGACGCCTTTGAGCAGCTTCATAATATATATAAGGCACTGATTCCTGGAGGTAAATATATTTGTATTACACCAAATCGGCTTTATGGGCCGGCAGATATTTCGAAATATTTTGATGAAGTCGCAACAGGATTTCACTTGAAGGAATACACGGTTACTGAGTTGTGTAAACTCTTTCGCAAGGTTGGATTTTCAAAGATAAGTGTATATATACAAGCAAAAGGGTTTTATATTAAATTCATATTATTTTTAGTTATATTGTTTGAAAAACTTCTTAGTATACTACCGTTTTCGTTAAGAAAAGTGATAGGCAGGAAGTTACCGTTTAAACAATTATTGGGCATAAGAATAGTGGGGGAAAAATAGAATTTGATAATCATTAGTAGAACTTCGGTTAACAGCATGTTTTCTAACAACTTATGTGTATTACCAAAGTTAGGCGAAATTTATAACCTATTGACTAAAGAATTTTGAGATTTTCATCGAATAAGTAAATGAAAAATATACTTTTAACAGGAGCAGCGGGATTTATTGGCGGGAAGACTGCTGAACTTCTCCTTAAAAAGAAAAATGAAGTAGTTGGAATCGATAATCTTAATGATTACTGTGACGTAAGACTCAAGGAATACAGGCTTAATCAATTGAAAAAATTTGAAAATTTTAAATTTTATAAGTTAGATATAGAAAACCTCTCTTTGCTAAGAGGCATTTTCCGGAAATACAATCCAGAAGTAGTAATAAACTTAGCCGCAAGAGTAGGAGTGAGATATAGTTTAGAAAATCCTTTTGTTTATCATAACACAAATATATTAGGCACACTTAATCTATTAGAATTATGTAAAGATTTCAAAATTAAAAAGTTTATTTTAGCATCTACCTCATCCTTATATGCAAATCAAAAAATGCCCTTTAAAGAAAAATTGGCAGTAAACAATCCCATATCCCCCTATGCGGCAAGTAAAAAAGCAGCCGAGGCAATGTGTTATACCTATCATTATCTCTATGAGATGGATATAACAATCTTAAGATATTTTACAGTATATGGACCCGCCGGAAGACCGGATATGAGTCCTTTTAGGTTTATAAAATGGATTGATGAAGAAAAACCTGTTTTACTTTATGGTGATGGAAGTCAAAGCAGGGATTTTACCTATGTAGATGATATAGCAGAAGGTACTATCAAAGCAATAAAGAGAGTAGGGTTTAAGATAATAAATTTAGGGGGTAATAAGCCTTATAAACTAAATTACGTAATAAAACTTATAGAAAAATATTTAGACAAAAAAGCAAAAATAAAACATTTGCCTTTTCATAAGGCAGACCTAAAAGCCACCTGGGCAGATATAACACAGGCACATAATGTGCTTAACTGGCGACCAACGATTGGCTTAGAAGAAGGCATAAAAGAAACTGTCAAGTGGCATGGAAAGAATAGATGGTGGTTGAGAAAAATAGAGGTATGAGTATTGAATTTTGAGGAACTATAAGCATCTTAAAATTTCTTTTTCTTTGAGCACTAATTACTGTGGACTATGGCACATATTGAATGGTGTTTGGGATTTTAAAAATGTAGGTTTTAATTTTGATCTATCGATTACGTTAATTCAGAAGAGAAAGAGATTAATTGTTGCTGTATCTATTTTTTAATAATCATTAGTAGATAGAAGAACCAAATATCAATGTTAATTAAAAAATTTTTAATATTTGGTATTGTATCAGCAGGGTTAATATTAACTGCTATCCGGATTCCTATTTTAACCTTGTTATTAGGCTATATTGTTATACCCACAGCTCTTTTATTTATAGTTTTTTTATCTAAAGACCTGACAAATGGTTTAATATTTTGGCTTTGTGTTTTGCTTTTTTCCGGAGTTGGAATATGGGCATGGATTTCACACCCTACTCTTCCAGATATTTCCCTTGACAGAGTAATTTGGATTACAGTCTTTGCTGTATTTTTTGCGGAAATAGCAATGCGGAGAAGGAAAATTCTTCCAATTACTAAAATAGAAATGATGATGATTTTATTTTGTATTGTTTGTTTAATTTCTATGGTTAAAGCAGGGACTATATATGAAGAAGGTCAGGGTTTAGTGCTGCGTAGTTTTCTAAATGGTTATGCTATTCCCTTTTCTATATTTTTTATTGGAAAGAATATAGTGGATAATGAACAAAGGATCAAGAGATTATTTCAATTCTTGCTACTAATAGGTATTTATTTAGCACTTACTGGCATTTTTGAACATTTTCGCTTTACGAGTTTAGTATTCCCTCGTTATATTATGGATCCAGATGTTGGTATCCACTTTGGAAGGGCAAGGGGACCTTTTTTGCAGGCTGAAGTAAATGGAACAGTTTTAGTAATGATCTTTGTAGTAAACGTATATTTTTTGATTCATAAGCGCTGGGGTATATCCAAAGTTATATATATAATTTTTACTGGCCTAATGGTTATTACAATGTTTTTTACTTATACTCGCGCCTGTTGGTTAGGATTTATTCTTTCAATATTAATAGTTCCTTTATTCTATCCAAGACTCCGAAAAATTTTTTTATTATGTTTTTTTGTAATAGTTATTATTGCTATTTTAAACTGGGATAATGTGATGAGTGAAGATAGGACTGTTGGTGGAGTTACCGCTATGGATCCAGTTTATGCTCGCATAAATCTATACGCCGCCTCATTAAGTATGTTTCTTGATAGACCAATTTTGGGTTTTGGTTTTAATACTTTTCAAAATTTTAGCCCTGATTATTTTCATAAAATTAGCGGAATTCCATTAATGGGTGTAGGTTTAGTTCCACATGATACACTTGCAGGGATTCTGGTTGAATTAGGTTTATTGGGGTTGATTACACTCCTATTAATTTTTTTCTATGTTTTTCGGAATAGTGTAAAGCTATACCGTAGTTTATACTCCAAGCCCTTTTTAGGCAAAGGTTTGGTAGTAACATTTTGGGGATTAAGTATTGCTTTTTTTGTGAATATGCAATTCGTTGAAATGCGTTATTTTCAATTTCCTAATAGTCTTTTTTTTCTGGTGGCTGGGATAATAGTTGGGTTGAACCAGAGGTTATTATTGAATAAAGTTTATAAAAAATAGGAAAAATAAGGTTTAAATAAAATAAATATGTAAACAAAGGTGTTGTAATGTTTCCGAATGAGAAAAATCACAAGGAGCGATTGTCTCAGCGTGTAGTTAAGGGCGGATTCTGGGTATTTTCACTCAGGTTGGTTCACCGTTTGTTTAGTTTAGCAAGAATTGTAATTCTTGCCCGTATCCTTGCTCCTCATGATTTTGGATTAATGGGTATAGCAATGCTCACGATGGCAACTTTGGAGACATTTTCTCAAACAGGTTTTCAGCAAGCCTTAATCCAAAAGAAAGATAATGTAGAAAGTTATCTCAATAGTGCCTGGACAGTTTCAATTTTACGTGGTATTATCCTATTTTCCATCTTATATTGTATTGCACCTATTGCAGCAAATTTCTTTAAGGTACCAGAGGCGAAATCCATAATTCAGGTTATCGGATTTTCAGTTCTTTTTCAGGCATTTACTAATATCGGTGTTATCTATTTTCAGAAAGAATTAGAGTTTAATAAACAGTTTATTTATCAACTTAGCGGCACATTAGCCGATTTTATTGTTGCTGTTTCTGCTGCCTTTATATTGAAAAGTGTTTGGGCTCTTGTGTTTGGAATATTAGCCGGAGATTTTGTAAGGTGCATTGTAAGTTACATAATTCACCCTTATAAACCGCATTTAAGTTCGGATTTGGGAAAGGCAAAAGAACTTTTTGGTTTTGGGAAGTGGATTTTGGGTTCAAGTATAATAATGTTTCTGACAACTCAAGGCGATGATATTTTTGTAGGAAAACTACTCGGCATCACTATGCTAGGTTTTTATCAAATGGCTTACAAGCTTTCAAATATGCCGGCTACAGAGATAACGCATACAATTTCCCAGGTTACTTTTCCAGCTTATTCAAAATTACAAGATAATATCCCTAAATTAAGAGAAGCGTATTTAAAAGTTCTACAAATTACAGCATTTTTATCTTTTCCTATAGCAGGGCTAATTTTTGTCTTAGCTCCAGATTTTACCAAAATATTCTTAGGTGAAAAATGGATGCCAATGGTACCGGCGATGATGGTTTTGGCTTTATGGGGGCTAATAAGGTCAATAGGCGCAACAAAAGGTCCGATATACCAAGCTGTCGGGAAGCCAGGAATAGCGACTAAGTTACAGTTTGTGAGACTTATTTTATTGGTTATTATTATTTATCCGTTTACTATAAAATGGGGTATTCTGGGGACATCACTTACTGTGTTACTCAGTATTCTACCTGTTGAACCCATAAGTTTCTACTTGGCTATGAAAATTATTAAATGCCGTGTTTGGGAATTTGGGAAATTAATTGCTTTGCCAACATTAGGGGTAACAGCTATGTCTACTGCTATATTGGCATCTAAATTCTTTATTTTTAGCATCACTGGAATGGTTTCCTTTTTTGCACTCATTGCCATTGGTGTGATAGCTTATATTACCATGGCTATTATTTTTGATTGGTTATTTAGATACAATATCAGAGAGACCATCCAAAAGCAATTCTTTGGTTGAGATGTTTAATTAAAACTTATTTAAAATGGTAAATGAAAAAAACAGTAAAATAAGACAATCATTACCAGATATTGACAAAAATGAAACACCTCCATTTTCTAGTATTGACAGAGTTGTTCATGCTATTCATGATAGAATTTTTCCGTTGTTGATTAATCACCGAGATGTTGTATTATTAGATTTTCCCAATCACGCAAATATTGGGGATAGTATAATATGGCTTGGTACATTACAAATACTAAAAGAAGTTATTGGTTGCAATATTCATTTTGTTTCTACTGGCGATGATTTTTCAATTCAGCGTTTTCGAAAAGTTGTTGCTAAAAAAAATTTCACTATTTTATTATTAGGAGGTGGCAATTTTGGCGATATCTGGATTCATCATCAAAATTTTCGTAATAAAATAATTCAAGAATTTCCAGATAAAAGAATAATTCAACTTCCTCAAAGTATATATTTTTCTTCTTACGAAAAAGAGAAATTATCTATGCGATTAGCAGCTGATCACAGTGATTTTTATTTATTGGTTCGAGATAAAAAAAGCTACGAGATTGGCCTTCGATATTTACCAAAGACTCGTATTTTTTTATGTCCAGATATGGCTTTTTGCATTGATATTAGAAAATATATTACTACTCAAATACAACCGACCAATCCAATAAAATTTTTATTAAGATCAGACATAGAGGCTATTTCTTGTAAACAAAAAGAGGAGAAAAATAGGAACGGAAATGACTGGGTGTTTAAAGAAGATGGAATGATATTTGATATCGGGCGTTGTATGAGAATAGTTGATAAACATTTTATAAGAATTGCACAAATTTTTGACCTTACATTAAGGCAACCTTATTACAGAAAAATTGCGACGCTTCGATTAAAAAGAGGGATAAATTTATTACAACAAGGCAAGCGAGCTATTACTGATAGGTTACATGGACATATTTTATGCGTATTATTAGGTATGGAACATATTGCCATTGATAATTCTTATGGTAAGGTTCACAGTTTTATTAATGCGTGGACAAAAAATATACAGGGCGTCCACATGGCGAATTCAATTGATGAAGCATGTAGGCTCGCTCGTCGTTATGGATGGGTTTAAAAACATTGAATAACTTATTATTTAGATAATAAATATAAAAAGATAAATGTGTTGTAACCATAATTTGCGCATGTTTCCTTATCACAAAAGCAAAAAAGAAATAGCAAAAAAAAATAATGGACTATCTATTGTTACCGTTTCCATGAATCGGACTCCTGATTTATGTGAGACAGCTAGAAAGCTTTCGCAGTATCCCTATCATATGGAGCATGTAATTATAGATTGGAGTAGTGCTCCTCCAATCACCTTTAATGATTTGCCCAGAGATAAACGAATAAAATTATATCGTGTTTCTGGGGAAAAAAAATGGCACTTGACGCGCGCATATAATTTTGGTTTTAGGATGGCCAATGGAGCGTATATTCTTAAAGCAGATGCAGACGCGTTAATTGATAAAGAGTTTTTTCAAAATAACGAGTGGCAGCAAATAAATGTATTTTTGGCTAATGATCCTACTATGGGTGATACGTTTGTAAAGTCTCTTACGGGACTTTTTTTCGTGCCACGGACTCGACTTTTAGAAATAGGAGGTTTTAATGAGTACTTAGACGGATGGGGCTACGATGACATAGATTTGTTTACTCGTCTTAGAAGGGTATGTAATTATCAAAGGATTAATTTTACCGGGGTAAAAACAATTCCTCAAAGTGATGAGGAACGTATTAAAAATACAATTGACGCTATTTATTTAACTAGAAACAGAAACCTTGCAGCGGTAAAATGTGCTAATAGTGATAAAAATAGATGGGTTGCTTATGTACTCATGTGGAGTAATACAAGCCCAAAATCGCTCTATGAAAAAAGGGAAGAAGGTGATTGGATAGCAAAATCGATTCCAAAAATCCCTGATCATTTATTACCTAAAGTTGAATATGTAAAAAGAAAAGCTTTTGTTGAATATATGCTTGGTATAAAAATAGGATCTTGTTCTCAGGAAGATGTGAAACGTATGGAATGGCTAGTTCAAACAAAATACCGATTTATAGCGAAAACCGCAGCAATATTACCGCGGATACTTAATAAAATTATCAGGGTGGCCGCAATCAACATTGCACATATTAAGTATAAGCAAAAAAAATAATTTATATTGCAAAGTTAGTTTATTAACTTTACAAAATTAAATCATAGTGTAATCAGAAAATATATGGAAAATATTAAACGATTTGTAGAATGTCTTGTTCCTGGCACAGTGTGTAACTTAAACTGTAGTTATTGCTATACAAAACAAGAGGAACGACAGAAGAACCTCCCCCATTTTGAGTATACTCCGGAGTATATAGGTAAAGCTTTATCTAAAGATCGTCTGGGGGGGACTTGTTATATCAGTATGTGTGCAGCAGGCGAAACGCTTATTCCACCTGAGATGCCCGAGATTATTAGACACATATTACAGCAAGGACATTATGTGAATATTACCACAAACGGGACTCTAAATAATAGATTTGACGAAATTTTAAAATTACTTAAACCTGAACAATTAGAAAGGCTTCACTTTGCTTTTTCTTTTCATTATTTAGAACTAGTTAGAACCAATAAAATAGATGATTTTTTTAGAAATGTTAAAAAGGTAAGAAATTCGGGATGCTCATTTCTAATTCAAATTAATCTTTGTGACGACTACATCCCTTATTTAAAAGAAATTAAGACAATATGTGAAAAAAATACAGGTGCTCCGCCTCAAGTAGCAGCAACAAGGAATGAGCGAACAAGAAAAATAACATTGATGACAAAATATACAGTGGACGAATATAAACAATTTGGAAAAATATTTCAGTCTTCTTTATTTAATTTTACTATGAAAAATTTTATGGTAAAACGTAAAGAATTTTGTTACGCAGGAGATTGGGCTTTTAAATTATATTTAGATACAGGCATGATGGGAAGATGTTATGACTCTCAATCAACTCAAAATATATTTAGAGACTTAAATAAACCCATAAAATTTAAAGCAGTAGGGAATAATTGTAACTCGCCATATTGCGTAAATTCCAGTCATTTCATGTCGTTGGGAGTAATACCTGGAATATTGGCTCCTTCATATGCAGATTTGCGAGATCGTCCCGAGGCCCGATGGTATACACC
The DNA here is from genome assembly GCA_030616165.1 of bacterium. Classification (GTDB taxonomy): domain Bacteria; phylum SM23-31; class SM23-31; order JAUVVT01; family JAUVVT01; genus JAUWXV01. Next base: position 18,537 of record JAUWXV010000014.1, read on the forward strand.
TAGGATGATAGCGTTTTTAGATGGTAAGTTATTTAATAATAATAAAGAGTATAATTGTATTCAAAAACTTTCAGCGAATATGGAAGAATTTTCAATAGACTTAATAAAAAAAGTATAATAAAAACTAAGAGATATATACGGCATATTATTGGCCTTTTAAAAAATAGAAAAAACGTAAAGAAAAACTTAATTGGAAAATGAAATCTGAATTAGTTAGTGTAATCATTCCTACATATAATCGGGCTCATTTGATAGGTCGAGCAATTCAAAGCGTTTTGAATCAAACTTATAAAAATATGGAGATTATAATAGCGGATGATGGTTCTACTGACAATACCGAAGAGATAGTAAAAAGTTTTCAAGATAAAAGAATTAAATATATTAAGTATCCGGAAAACAAAGGAGGTTGCGCAGCAAGAAATATTGGTATAAGAAGTTCAAGAGGGAAATACATTTCATTTTTAGATAGTGATGATGAATGGCTGCCAGAGAAATTGGAAAAACAATTAGAAGTTTTTGAAAAATCTCAAGACGAAAAACTTGGTTTTGTAAATTGTGGAACAATTTTTATTGATGCAGAGAATAAAAAAGAAATAACAAGAATTTTATCTCGGGAAAAGGATTATATATTTAAAGATATGTTAGAAAATAATTATGAAACAGGTGGCGGTAGTAGTAATTTAATAAAAAGAGAAATATTTGATAAATGTGGTTTTTTTGATGAAAATTTATATTTAAAAAAAGGAGGACAACAGGATTACGAGATGTGGTTAAGAATTGCAAAAGAAAATAAATTTGATTATGCCCCTCGATACTTAGTAAGGCGTTATTTTCACTCAAAAAGCATAACGTCAATGTCCGAATTGCGCGCTAAGACAGAAGCATTCAAATATGTAATCTGTAAATATAAGAAAGATTATGAAAAATATCCTAAAGCTTACAGTGGCTATTTTCGTGGTTTAGGAGCTCAATACTGTCTTGCCGGAGATTTAAAAAGGGGGAGAGAAAAATTTTTCGGCTCAATTAAAATTGAACCTTTAAACTTTAAAAATTACTTACATCTGTTAGTTTCTCTTGGAGGATTTAAAATTTATTCAATTCTTCATTCTTTGTGGTATTGTAAGTTAAAAACACTGCTAAGAAAAGGGACGATATGAAAGTTGCAATTGTTGGGGATTATCCGCTTAATTTAAATATAGTTATTGGTGGTGTTGAGGCTCTCAACTGCAATTTAGTAGAAGGACTTTGCAAATTGGACGATTTGGAAATTCATGTTATTACATGTAAAAGCCAAATTAAGAAATCCTATACAGTTTTTAATAAACCAATCGTAATCCATTATCTTTCAGGACAGAAGCGATTTGGAAATATTACTCTGGGTTTGTTTGATAGACGCATAATAAGAAAAAAGATTGAAGAAATAGCGCCCGATGTAATCAATAGTCATGACCATGGTAGGTATACCTATGCAGCTTTACAGACAAATTATCCCACAGTAGTTACAATATCTACTATTTTATCTGAGTCATCAAAATTCGAAAAGAGTTTAGTTGATATATTGATAAGAAAGATAATTGCTGCTTTCATTGAGAGACGTTGCTTAAAAATAGCAAAAGATATTATTATAATATCTCCCCACGTTGAAAATAAAATTTCAAGTAAAACAAATGCCACTTTTCATTATGTGCCTAACTCTGTGAAAGATGAATTTTTTAGATTAAGAAACAAAGAAGAGGAAAACCGTATTCTATTTGCAGGAAGAGTGATACCATTAAAGGGCATACATGTTCTACTTAAAGCGGTAGAAATGATAAGAAAAAAATATCCAAATATTAAACTTTATATTGCTGGAGCAATACAGAATATAAATTATTATAATAAACTCAGAAATTTTGTTGAGATAAACAATCTTTATGGAAATGTTGAATTTTTGGGATTGCTTAATGAGTCTCAATTAATGGATGAATATGCTAAGTGTGAAATATTAGTTTTGCCTTCTTTTCACGAGACCTTCTCAATGGTGGTTGCACAGGCAATGGCTGCAGGTAAAGCCATAATAGCAACTAAAGAAGGAGGACTGCTTATTGAAAATAACAGAACTGGTTTATTAGTGGAGTGTGGAGACATTAAAGGCTTGGCAGAAAAAATAGTACAGTTTCTTAATGACGATAATTTAAGATACAAAATGGGGAAAAATGCTAAACAGGAGGCATTAAAGAGGTTTAAGTCAGAAATGATTGCTAGGAAGACTTATGAGGTATATCAGGAAATTCTAAATAGGCAGAAGGTTTGATTTGTGAGTATTTCAATCGCTTCTGAAAAGAAACTACTATTCGTCATTTCTCACCTTGCTGGCGGAGGAACTGAACGGGTTTTGCATTGTCTGCTGAAAAACGGCATAAATATTCTTCAAAGATTACTCAATATGATTCGGCAAACAGGATATAAAAGGGCGCTTGAATGTCATACTTATCAAAAAAGATTTAATGATTTATTTAAGAGGATTTTCAATGATAAATAATAAAAAGCCGAAAATTAGTGTAATAATGTCTGTCTATAATGGAGAGCAATATCTCGCTGACGCAGTTGACAGCATATTAAACCAAACATTTAAAGACTTTGAATTTATAATTGTTAATGATGGTTCAACGGATAGAACAAAGGAGATTCTCGAAGGCTTTGAAGATGAAAGAATAATGGTGATTAACCAGGACAATATGGGTATTTCTAAATCAAAGAATAGAGCAATTGAGCTATCAAAAGGAGAATATATAGCCATAATAGATGCGGATGATATTTCTCTTCCCCAAAGATTGGAGAAACAGGTAAATTTTTTAGATAAACATAAAGATATAGGGCTTGTTGGTACTGCTGCTAATAGTATTGATGAAGATGGGTCTATTTTATGTACCATTCCTATCATAGAGGATAATGAGACAATTCAAGAAACTTTACTAAGAAAGAATTGTTTTGTTCATAGTTCTGTTATGTTTAGACGAGAGGCTTTTGAAAAAGTAGGCGGTTATAGAAGTGAATTTAAAAGTGCTTTAGATTATGATTTGCTCCTTCGTATTGCTGAACGTTATAAGGTTTATAATTTAAAAGAGATTTTATGTAAATATAGATTTAACCCGGATGGAGTTACTTTTAATAAGCGGGAACAGCAAAACAAATTTGTTATATTAGCCCGTTATTTAGCTCAAGAGAGAAGGGCGGGCAGAGGCGAAAATTTAGAAATTAATAAATCAAGAATCGTTGGAAAGATTAATGAAGACTTTTCTAAAAATACATTTATCTCAAATTTGTTAGCTCAATGGCGCAAATTATATATAATGTCTAAGCAATACTATGCAATTGGCTGTATTCATTTATACAAAGGAGATTTAAAAAGAGCAAGAGAATTATTTTTTCGTTCTCTAAAATATAACTTATTTCATATTAAAGCTTATATGTGTTTATTTATAACTCTGTTGCCTTTTAATTTAGTCAAATATTTAAAATTTCTTTTCAAAGAAACTGCACAATATTATAGAGATTTAAATAGGGGTTGGGAATGAAATTAGTTATTGTAGGATCATATCCTCTTGACGCCGATAGGATCGAAAGCGGAGTCGATGCTGCAATAGTTTATTTAATTGAAGGATTAAAACAGATAAGTGACTTAGATATTCAGGTAATAACTTGCAGAAAAGAGATAAAAAGAGAGAAAATTATAAAGAAAGAAAACATCACTATTCATTATTTACCCAGCCAAAAACACTTTGTGAACATTACATTAGGTCTTATAGAAAAATATAGAATAAGAAAAAAAATCGGGGAGTTAAAGCCAGATATTATCCATTCTCAAAACCAAACAAGTTATAGTTATGCAGCATTAGAAACAAAATACCCAACAGTAATAACGGTTCATGGAATTTTATATAAAGAGGTAAAACTTAGGAAAGGCATACGCAACTGGGTTAGAAGATACCCTATTACATATATGGAAAAAGTTTGTTTGAAAAAAGCTACTGATATTATATTTGTAAGCCCATATGTCAAAGAAATGGTTAAACATTTAACAAAAGCAAGAGTGTATTCAGTTGAATACCCAATTAGTAATAAGTATTTCCAAATAGAAAATAATGAAGTACCTGATAAGATATTATTTGCAGGTAATATAATTAAAAGAAAGAATTTGTTAGATTTATTGAAGGCTGTTAATATTTTAAGAAGAGAGATATCGAGAATAGAGTTACGTATTGCAGGTGGCATAGGAGAGCCATATTATTTCGAAATTCTTAAAAACTATATAAAGGAAAATAATATTGAAAATAATATTACTTTTTTGGGACATTTATCAGAAGATAAGATAATGGAGGAATATGGAAAATGTTGTTTACTTGTTTTAACGTCTTTTCAGGATACCGCCCCATTGGTAATTCTACAGGCAATGGCAGCAGGAAAAGCTGTAGTTGCTGCACGAATAGGTGGTATTCCGTATCTTATAGAGGATAGTAGAACGGGTTTTCTGGTGGATTGTGGAGATGTGAAAAGTTTAGCAGAAAAGATAAAGTTACTTCTTAATAATAAAGATTTAAGAAAGAAATTCGGTGAAAATGCTAAACAGGATGCAACAAAAAGATTTAAAGCAGAAATAATTGCCAAGAAGACTTATGAGGTATATCAGGAAATTCTAAAAAGAGAAAGGGGTTGATTTGTGAATTTTGAAATTGATTATAAAAAGAAAGTATTGTTTATTATTCCTTCTTTAGTTGGTGGAGGAGCTGAACGAATGTTTGTGCATTTAATTAATCATTTTGATAAAGACAAGTATGATATCTTTTTAGTGCTTTTTGAAAATAAACTGGATTATAAAAAAGATTTGTTTTTTCCTGTTAAAATTGTATGCTTAAGCAAAAAAGGTAGGTGGGATTTTTTTAAATTAATTTTGAAATTACGGAAACTAATGTGTGATTATAAACCGGCTGTAGTAATAAGCTCTCTTCATTATACAAATATTGTAACTGTGTTAGCAAGTATGTTTATGAAAAGAAAGTTCAGAGTCATTCTTTGTGAACAAAATTATCCTCGCAAATATTTACCTGAAGTCCGATTAGGGTACTTAAAAAGATGGTTAATGAAACTTACTTATAGAAAAGCAGATGGAATTGTAGCTGTTTCTAAAAGCATTAAAAGAGTATTGCAACATGATTTTAATGTAGAATCAGAAAAAACAAGAACTATTTATAATTCTATCTCCTTAGAAGCAATAAGAGAAAAATCGCAGGAAGAAATAGAACACCCATTTTTTAAAGATAAAAATGCTGAAGTAATTATTAGTGCTGGAAGATTAGTAGAACAAAAGAGATTTGATAGACTTTTGATAGGTTTTTCTTTAGTGAGAGAAAAACAGGATAGTGTTTTTTTAATTATTTTAGGAAAAGGAGAGTTGCGAAAAGAATTAGAAAGTTTAGCAGCAAAATTGAAAGTAAGTAAATGGATTGATTTTGTTGGTTTTAAATCTAATCCTTTTGCTTGGATTTCAAAGGCAGATATTTTTGTTTTATCATCTAATTATGAGGGTTTACCAATGGTTCTTTTGGAAGCCATGGCTTGTGGTACTCCAGTAATTTCTACAGATTGCCCTTCAGGACCTAAAGAAATAATTACAAATGGTAAAAATGGAATTTTGGTGCCACCAGCAGATGAAGAAGCATTAGCAAGAGCAATGTTGACTTTGTTGAAAAACGAAAGTCTAAGAAAAAAACTTTCCGAAGAAGGAATAAAAAGAGCAGAGGATTTTAGAATGGAAAAGATACTTCCGCAATATGAAGAGTTGTTATAATAGGATAATTGAATTAAAATATGAAAATTCTTCTTGCAAATAAATTTTTTTATCTTAAAGTCGGTTCTGAATATGTGTTTTTTGACGATGCTAAACTTTTATAAAACAAATGACATAGAACTATTGTCTTTTCAATGCACTAAACTGAGCACTTTTAAGAATGGCAAAAATTAAAATAATTATTATCTACCCTACAGATCCATTTGGTACAAAAGTAGATGGTATTAAAACATTTATAAAGGGGTTTATTAAATATGCCCCAGAAGATTTAGATATCGAGTTTATAGGTATAAGCTCAGATTATCAAAAACGACCTCCTAAGAGATGGATGAAATTAAAGTTAGGGAATAAAGAATTTAATTTTTTACCATTGTTTTTTGAGAAGGATGAGAATAGAAAAACAATAATTCCTCTTTCTCTTCGTTTTACTTTTTCATTAAAGTTTGCTCGAATAGATTTCTCTAATAAGATACTTTTATTTAACAGAATAGAGCCTGCAATATTATTCAGAAAAGTAAACTCTCCTAAAATTGGAGGTATTCATAATGATATACAGAAACAGATTGGGAAAGGAAAAAGCGAAGTATTATGGAGTAAGTTTCCCTGGTTTTATTTTATGTTTGAAAGTTTCATTTTTAGATCTTTAGATTACATTTATACGGTAAGTAACAATACGCTGGAATTCTATCAAGCGAAATATACTGACCAGGAAAAAAAATTTTCATTCATACCTACCACAATAGATCCAGATATATTTTCCCCGATAGATGAATCTAAATTGTTTATAAGAAAAAAAATATGTCCTGTAAATAAATATTTGCCGATTAATAATAAATGGATTTTATTTGTGGGTAGATTACAAGTGCAAAAAGCGCCGATTAGGTTAATAGATACTTTTTTAGAATATTATAAAAACGACAGAATGTCTTGTTTGATTATTATTGGAGAAGGAAATTTGAGGGAAGATATAGAAAAATATATAAAGAAGTCAAATATAGAAAATAATGTTTTTCTTTTAGGTAGTATGAATCAAGAAATGCTGGTTAATTTTTATAGAGCCTCAGACGTATTATTGCTTGCAAGCAACTTTGAAGGAATGCCTAGATGCGTATTAGAAGCTTTGGGTTGCGGCTTACCTGTGGTATCTACATATGTAAGCGAAGTAAAGAGAATTGTAAGAGATGAATTTTCTGGAGAAGTTGTCAATAGTTTTAATCCCGCTGACTTAGCAAAAAGTTTGCAAAAAGTGTTGAATAATCCGCAAATTTATACAAGTAAAAATTGTGTAAATTGTATTTCAGAATATACGCCTATGAAAGTATTGAAGCCTCTATATGAGATGATAAGAAAATTATACATAGAAAGATGTTTGGTAGAATAAAATGTTAAAAACTAATATCTGTGATATTAAAATTGATAATATCTTGTATTTTGGAAATAAGCGTGTAATCAGCTTTGATTAATAGAAAATATTATGCAAATGGTTTGATACTTTTTGTCTGGTTGCGGCGGAGGCTATGGCCTATGGTTTGCCGTTAATTGCTTCGAGGATTGGGGTGTTTCCAGAGGTCGTTGATGATGGTGTTACAGGTTTACTATTTGAGCCGGGAAATGCTGAAGACCTGGCAAGCAAGATAAAACTTTTATGTGACAACCAGGATCTTTGCAAGAAAATGGGCAAAGCGGGTCGAGAAAAGGCAATTCGGGAGTACAGTGAGGATGTTTATTACGAGCGACTAATGGATGTCTATAAGAAAGCTATCGATATAAACAATAAGCGAGTGAGCCTTTCAGGCTCGTATTAAGCGATTTGCATTGAGTAAATCTTTTTACCTTTTGTAATATTTTTGAAAATACCATCTATTATTCGGAGTATCCTTGATGGTTGATGTATGTGTCGTTATAGTAACTTTGAACCATAGATCTTTCATTGGTCAGTGTATCGATTCGGTATTGTATTCGAAGTTTTCATGCTCAGTAAACTTAGCTGTGGTAGATGACTGTTCCGTTGATGGCACAATCACCATCCTTAAAAATTTATCTGACAGAATACAATTAATTGAGCGAGATGGTGGCCACTCCTTTTCAAGTAATAACAATATCGTTCTGAAGAATTTCAATGCAAAATACTTTTTATTGCTTAATCCTGATACAATATTGTCAAAAAATGCCATTGCCAACTTATATTATTTTATGGAGTCACACCAAGAAGCTGGAGCTTGCGGTCCCAAAATCTTATACCCGGATGGTTCTTTGCAGTTATCATGCAGAAGATTCCCCACTCCATTGACTTTTTTGCTACGTAGGACACCATTGCGTATTTTTCTGCCAGAGAGAGCGAGGGGGGAAAGACACTTAATGGCTGAATGGGCACACGATGAGGTAAAACAGGTTGATTTTGTTACCGGATCTTGCATCATGCTCAGGGGAAAAGCATTAGAGCAAGTTGGTTATTTTGACGAACGTTTTCGGCTCTATGTGGAGGAAATAGACCTTTGCTATCGACTTTGGAAAAACGGGTGGTCTGTCTACTATAATCCCGACGTTGTGGTTGTTCATGATCATAAAGGAGAAAGTGACAAAAGATTGTTGTCTCGGTATTCCCTTTGGCACTATCAGAGCATGCTTCATTACGTGCTGAAACATGGAATAGCCGGTTTTAGAAGGCCAAAGATCGATTCATCTACCGTCCGGTTTCTTAAGAACAAAGACTACGATGGCTGATGAAACTACATGGTCGGTACTCGATACAAAAAAAAATTAGCAACATTTTTGGAATAAAACTGCTGTCTTGGAGGGTATCCTCTAGTAAGATAAAGGTCAATCAATTTATGGCTTTACGGCGATGAAGTCATTAACTAAAAACTAAGGTTGTATTATGAAAGGAATTATTCTTGCTGGTGGATTAGGTACAAGGCTTAATCCGTTAACAAAAATAACAAATAAACATCTTTTGCCAGTATATAATAAACCAATGATTTATTATCCTATTGAATGTCTTATTAATGCTGGTATAGATGACATTATGATTGTTACAGGTGGAAATAATGCAGGTGATTTTTTAAGGCTTCTGGGCAATGGAAAAGAATTTGGTTTAAAACATATTAATTATGCATATCAAGAGGGAGAGGGTGGCATAGCCGATGCTTTAAGATTGACAGAGTATTTTTCTGGAGGTGATTGTATATGTGTGGTCCTTGGTGATAATATTATAGAAAAGAATATAAGAAAATATGTAGAAGATTATAAAAAGATTGGTAAAGGAGCTCGTATATTTTTAAAAGAAATTCCTGATGCTGAAAGATTTGGCGTACCAGAAATTAAAAATGGCAAAATTGTCAAAATTGAAGAAAAACCAAAACATCCAAAATCGAATTATGCAGTAACCGGAATATATATTTATGATAATCGAGTGTTTGATATTATTCGGACTTTAAAACCATCGGATAGAGGTGAATTAGAAATTACTGATGTGAATAATAAGTATATAGAGTGGGGAGAAATGACATATTCAATACTTGATGGATGGTGGTCTGATGCAGGAACATATGACTCTCTTTTAAAAGCAAGTTTGTTAATTAAAGAGACAGGAGCAAATAAGTTTTAAGGTGAGAAAATGGTTGAAATAATTAAAGATGTAAAAATCAAAAAATTAAAGGTTATCCCGGATGAGCGTGGTAGATTGATGGAAATACTTAGAAATGATGATGATCTTTTTGTTCAATTTGGTCAGGTTTATATTACTGTTGTATATCCTGAAGTCGTTAAGGCCTGGCATTATCATAAAAAGCAATGTGATAATATTGTTGTATTAACTGGAATGGCAAGAATTGTTTTATATGATAATAGGGAAAACTCGACAACATATAAAATAGTAAATGAATTTTTTATGGGTATTCATAATCCGATTCTGCTTCATATTCCTACAAATGTGTTTCATGGATTTGAAAATATTTATAATGAAGAAGTGATGGTTTTAAATATTCCATCTGAAGTTTATAATTATGATAATCCAGATGAATTAAGAATAGACCCTTTTAATAATGAAATTCCTGTAAAATGGAATGCTAAGATTGGGGGTTAATATGAAAATTTTGGTTACCGGTGGTGCTGGATTTATTGGGAGTAATTTTATCAGATTAATCCTTAAAAAATATTCTGAATATAAAATTGTTAATTTAGATAAATTGACTTATGCTGGAAACTTGGATAATTTAAGGGATATAGAAAAAAATACAAATTATACCTTTGTTAAAGGAGATATATGTGATAAATCTCTAATAGAAAAATTAATGAAAGGAATCGATATTGTTGTTCATTTTGCAGCTGAAACCCATGTTGATAGAAGCATTAAAGAATCAGGAATTTTTATTGATACAGATATTAAAGGGACATATATTTTATTACAAGCCGCAAAGAAAAATAATGTAAAAAAATTTATTCATATCAGCACTGATGAGGTTTATGGAGAAATATATAAAGGTTCATTTAAAGAAACCGATTCCTTAAATCCTCGTAATCCTTATTCTGCAGCAAAGGCAGGAGCGGATAGATTAGCGTATAGTTTTTTCTGTACATATAACTTTCCAGTTATTATAACAAGAAGCTCTAATAACTTCGGTCCTTTTCAACATCCTGAAAAAGTAATTCCATTGTTTGTAACTAATCTTTTAGATGGTAAAAAAGTTCCTCTTTATGGTAATGGACTTAATGTAAGAGACTGGATTTATGTTATCGATAATTGCGAAGCCATTGATTTCCTAATTAATAATGGTAAGATTGGAGAAGTTTATAATATTGGTGGTGGAAGCGAAATATCAAATATTGATTTAACAAAATTAATTTTAAATTTCTTTAAAAAAGATGAGTCTTTTATTGAATATGTTAAAGATAGATTGGGACACGATAGAAGATATTCTTTGGATTGTGATAAAATTAAAGTATTGGGCTGGAAACCAAGGTTTAGTTTCGATGAAGCGATGAAATCAACAATGGTTTGGTATAAAAATAATGAATGGTGGTGGAGAAAGATTAAATCTGGAGAATTTAGAAAATATTATCAAGAGCATTATAAAAAACACATGGAATGAAGAAATGAAAATTCTTCATGCAAATAAGTTTTTTTTATCTTAAACGCGTAGAAGAAGTTTCTTTTTTTGAAACTGATAAACTTTTAGAAAACAAATGACATAAAACTATTGTCTTTTCAATGCACCAAACTGGGTACTTTTAAGAATGGCAAAAGCTAAAATAATTATTATCTACCCGACAGATCCTTTTGGTACGAAGGTTAGTGGTATTAACACATTTATAAAAGAATTTATTAAATATGCCCCAGAAGATTTAGATATCGAGTTTATAGGTATAAGTTCAGATTATCAAAAACGACCTCCTAAGAAATGGATGAAATTAAAGTTAGGGAATAAAGAATTTAATTTTTTACCATTGTTTTTTGAGAAGGATGAAAATAAGAAAACAGTAATTCCTTTGGCGCTTCGTTTTACTTTAGCATTAAAATTTTTTCAAATAAATAATTCTAATAAAATACTTTTCTTTAATAGAATAGAGCCTGCAATATTATTCAGAAAAGTAAACTCTCCTAAGATTGGAATTATTCATAGTGACATAAAGAAACAGATTGTTAAGAAAAAAAGCAAAATATTATGGAGTAGATTTCCCTGGTTATATTTTATGTTTGAAAGTTTCATCGTTACATCTTTTGATCATATTTATACAGTAAGTAATAATGCTCTAGAATTCTATCGAACAAAATACGCTGAACAGGAAGAAAAATTTTCATTTTTACCTACAGCGGTAGATATAGATATATTTTGTCCGATAGATGAATCTAAATTGTTTATAAGAAAAGAAATATGTCCTGTAAATAAATATTTGCCGATTGAAAATAAGTGGATTTTATTTGTAAGTAGATTACAAGTGGAAAAGGCGCCCATTAGATTAATAGATACTTTTTTAGAATATTATAAAAATGACAAAACGTCTTGTTTGATTATTATTGGAGAAGGAAATTTGAGGAAAGATATAGAAAAATATATAAAGAAGTTGAATATAGAGAATAATGTTTTTCTTTTGGATAATATGACCCAAGAAATGCTGGTAAGTTTTTATAGGGCTTCAGATGTATTATTGCTAACAAGCAATTTTGAAGGAATGCCTATGTCTGTTTTAGAGGCATTAGGAAGTGGCTTGCCGGTTGTTTCAACAGACGTTGGCGAGGTAAAAAGAGTTGTTAAAAATAAATTTTCAGGAGAGGTTCTCACAAGTTTTGACCCAACTGAATTAGCAAAAGGTTTACAAAAAGTGTTGAATAATCCACAGATTTATACAAGTGAAAATTGTGTAAGTTGTATTTTAGAATATACACCACAAAAAGTATTACAGCCAATATATGAATTGCACAGAAAATTAGAAAACAAAATACAATTAAAATAATAAAATGGATTTTATATGAAAATCTGTATAGTATGTTCATCAGGAGGGCATTTTTTCCAACTCTTTAGGTTAAAAGAGGTTTGGCAGAATAAAAATCATTTTTGGATATCCTTTCCTGCTCAAGATACTCAATA
>JAUWXV010000182.1 GCA_030616165.1 bacterium
CCATCCTATACATCTGCTTTCGATAAAAAAATTCCCTTTATTATCCATAGCAGCGGTTTTGAACTGAACAAACTCCAGTAAATTTTTAATATTCCTTCTTGAAATTTCATACTTTTCAAATCCATCTATCCACAAACTCTCAATAAGATGAATATCCACATCATCCCATCTCACGTTATCATCTTCTCTAACAATTTCACCAGAATATAATTTCGCAATCCATCTCATTCTTCTATTACAATAATTTTTTCAACTTTCCCCTCGTAAAAGGGGAAAGTTAATAGAAAGTTTTCTTGCTTACTTCTTTTTCAAAAGAAGTAAGTTAAGAAAAATCAAATTTCATAGAATAACCGAATGCTCCCCCTGTTCCGCCTTTTGTTCCAATTACTTCATCTGTCCCGATGGATAACGCCAGGTAAATATACTGAGAAGTCTGGTCGTGAGTTATTCCGGTTATATCTCCGCCATTTATTTTAGTAACATTAGCCGACGATATGCTCGTTGGACATATCCCAGGAACACCGCCTGATACCTGACCAACTGTTTTATTCTGTGTCCAGGTATTGGTTATATCACAATAGTAAGAATTATTCCCAACAAAATCAGAATTCGAATTTAACCAGAACCTCATATTACTTATTGTTGTGTTGCCCTGCAAATTCGAACACCTGAAAATAACACACTTTGGCCCCACAGATGCAGCTTCTGCTGTGTTATTTGCAGTCCCAAAATCGAGTGGATTATTCTGACTTACAACTGTACCAGCAGTCGTTCTATCAGATGGCTCCGTATCGGTTATACCAAGTGATCTAAACTCAACTGTAGGTATAGTCAACACCACAATAAACAACAACCATAATAATTCTAAATTAAAACCTATTTCTATCATATCTAACTCACTTTAATTTATTCCCAAAATTTTAACAAAAATCGTAACTACTTCTCATCCCCCGAATGTTCGGGGGATGAGAAATAAGTCTAAAGTTTCTTTGCCTACTTTCTTTTCAAAGAAAGTAGGTAACTCAATCTGTGAGTTTATATTGTATAATCACCATTGGAGTATCAGCACCGCTGACAAATGTTCCAGAATAATTGTCATCACTAAACTTCAATGTGCATGGGAAAAACCGCTCAAATGTGACTTCAGTTGAGTCAAACCACTGATTTGCAGAAGAAAAACTGTCCAGAAGAGCAACTGCAGAGTTTATCCCATTTGTCATTATAAAAGCAGTAGAATCACTGTCAACCTTTGCCCGAGCATAAACATCAATCCTCTGCACTGTTATACTATTATGCGGATTAAAGATTCCAATTACCTGGTCAGTCGGCTCACCATAAAGAACAAACGACATAATCTTCGATTCAGACTTAGAGCGAATATAATCCCTGACAGAACTCCACCAAGACCGCGGAACCTGAGGGTCCTTAACTTGAGAACTCACCGCAATGGCTATAAAAAATACAAACACAAGTGAATATATACCTGCCCATATTTTCCTTTTCATATCAGCCTCCTTAACTCATATCCAGATATTTTCTTGCCTTATCACATAATACAGAATATGCAATAGACTCACTTATAATACATTCTTCGATTCTTTTCTCGATAATCTTATCCGACTCAACAAGTAGGTCCTGCTCAACACCCTTCTTAATAGCAAACCTTTTATCAACAGCAGCAATATAGTTATCACTTGCAGAATCATAGCGAAAAATCTCCGCTCCCAAAGGAGTCACAATCTCACCAGTTGCCTGAAATTTAAATCCTGCATGTGGGTCCTTAAATTCTGCCAGACTCAATATCTTTGATTCTATATTCTTGTTTACAATAATGGCATTCATTTCAAATGGTTCAAACTCAACAAAAAGATTTACAAGATCGTTATAGGTCAAATTTTCATACCCGGGTGTACCTGCAGATACTGAATCTGCTGCTCCTGATGCACCATCACCACTAATCACAGAATTATAAACCGAAGCTATCTTGTCGTTTTGAATATTGAAACCTACATACCACAAAATCACCTTGAATTCTGCCAGAGATGACCATCTTATCACCCGATAAGTAAAATCAAGTCCCCTACCGTAATCGCGAATAGATATATCTTTATCTCGATAAGTAACAGTAATCTTCGGAACTGAGCTTCCTTCCCCTATCTCTGCAAGTGATTTCCCTTTTGTCTCAGGAGAACTAATATACAGAGGTTTATAACTCGGCCCTTTAACTGGTGTCTCAACTGCTACTAATTTATCAGCACCCGGCTTCATTGCCATACCTGCCTTAATCTGTTGCCTGAACCACTCGGGCGCCAATATCATCGCAGAACTCGAAAAAAATTCATCAACAGTTACAGACCTTTTCTCAGATGAAGTGATATTCGCAAGCATAAACTGCCGCTCAAATGCATCAAGGGGTGAAACAACATGACCAAGAGAGTCCCTCTCAGAAGGGTCTTTCTCCTCAAGAATATCAAGCAGTGTCAAACCCCTTTCATCTGCTTCTTTATATAAACTCAAATCTCCAGTCTTCGACAGCCTTGCTATCTCCTTCTGAAGGTCTTTTGCCTTAGTTAAATCCATCTTTACCTCCTTAATAATTATAAAGTATTTAATATGCTTATCATTCTTCTCTACAAATTAGAAATTAACCACCCCGAATTCTCGGGATAAGTTTAAAATTTCTTTTCCCTCGATTACTCGAGGTATCTCCCTTGGCGGAGACTACTTCTTTTTCAAAAGAAAGTAGTTTAAAGCAACACATCACACGTTGCAGCGGTTGTATCCACAGAGAGTGTAATTCCTCTCCTGATACCTTCGGTGACACCTTTATCAACAGTTCCATCTCCGGACATCTGCACAGGCCACCCAATTACCGGAATTGTTTCAGAATATGGTAAATCAGCGCAGACTCCCTTAATTTGAACCGCTGCAACCGAGCCATCCTCACTCACAGCGATCAGTTTCCCGATAAACATCTCTCCGTCAGCACCCTCACTGACCTCATTGTTATCGGTTAATGCAACAGGATTACCAATATCTGATTCATCTAGCGAATAACTTCCACCCGATGACTCAATATTGAATGGAATTGCTAAAAATCCCTGTTCCTCATTATCTACAACTCTTGGGTCTATTCCCATGTTTTTCCCTCCTTTTTTTAGACGCATTACCATGCGCCCTTACATTAAATTTTGAATTTAGAATAATTGATTAATTCGTTTTTTGGTGTATCTTTCACCACTTGTTTTACTTTGAATTTCACATCAAACTCAAGTAATACCTTTTCCCTCAATTCACAAATCTCTGAAAACTTACTCATTTCTGAAACCCTCTTCATCTCATCTTCAGGATAATCCAATAGCCTCATCTTCCCCGAAATCTCATTCTTCATAAGTGTAAAAAATTTACCAAGTTCACTTTTACTTTCCTCACACTTCTTTTTAAGTTCCGATTTTTCACACTCTAAAACAGAAATGATTTCATCCAATTCTTCGATTCGTTTTTTATAGTTATCAATAACATTCTGCTCGTTTGAATGATTTATTAAAGAATTTTTTAGCTTGAGTAATAACTCAATCTCTTTATCAAAGTCAAAAACCTTACCCTCTGGGTCTTGAAGAGACTCAATACTAACACCGATTCTTTCTATTAAATCCACTTTTTACACCTCCTTAAAAATACTAAATTGCCTTAGAAAAGTTATTAATAAAAATAACACATTATAAATATAATAAAAAATGTTCGTGTTGTCAAGAACTTTTTTCGTTTCTTTAATAATTTTTTAAAAAATAAAAAATGGAGGGAAACTAAGATTATATTTTTATATAAGATAGAATAGTGAGAAAATATTGACATTTTTTTTTAATACAGGGATAGAACACGGGGTGCAGGCATTGTTCTGTGTCATCCATGCAATCCGTGGATACTTTCTCTCCGCGTCTCTGAGGTTCATATGTCCAAATCCAAACTCTACCAAAACAACCATTCAAACCATTCTAAATTCCTAAATCATAAACCTTTCTCGTCTAATAATTTGGATTTCGCCATAGATAGTCCAAAACATTTCTTGACAATCTTATAATTTTGTTTTAATTTTAATCCATATATTTTTTATTATAAGGCATCTTTTTATCGTTCCAATATTTTAACAATCCATCAGTGTACATTAGCTTATTAATAAAAAACAGAAAAATATTAGACTGCAGTTCAAAGTCCAATTAGTAATCACCCGCATTAGAAACTTTTTTTGTAAAATTCATATTCTCATTAACAAAGGAGATTTAAATGATAAAGCAAAGAAAAAACAGCAATCAGCCGGAAAACTTAATATCCAGGCGTAATTTCTTGTGCAGCATAGCTGCATCAGCAGCGACATTTGCAATCGGCACTTATTGTGCGAAAGGAGATACGAATGATGCTCCAAAGACCAGTGGAATAGATTTTCCCCTTATAGATTTTCATGTTCATCTTGAAAAGGAGATGACCCTCGAAAAGGCTGTGCAGCTCTCAAATAAACTCGGTGTCAAGTTTGGGATTGCTGAGCATGGCGGTTTCAGACAGATCGTTGACGGAGATGATACTTTGAAGCGATACATTGAGAGTTTGGAAGGTCATCCTTTTTATAAAGGTATGCAAGCCGAGGGGCTTGATTGGATGAAGTGCTTTTCTAAAGATGCTGTCGCCCAACTCGACTATGTTTTGTCTGATGCGCTCACATTTCCTGAAAAAGATGGAAGGTTAATTCGGTTGTGGACACCTAAAGTGAAAATCGAAGACAAGCAAGATTTCATGGACCGATACGTGGATTTCAATGTTTTAGTCATATCCAGCGAACCGATTGATATAATTGCAAATCCCACTTTTTTACCTTTGAGCATAGCAGATGAATATGATACCCTTTGGACAGAAGAGAGAATGAAGAAAATCATTGAGGCAGCGGTAAAACATGATGTTGCAATTGAAATCAACTCCCGTTACAATATTCCGAGTTCAGCCTTTATAAGAATGGCAAAGAGTGCCGGCGTAAAATTTTCATTTGGTTCAAATTATCATGGCGAGAATATTGGGAGGCTGGACTACTGCTTGAAAATAGCAAAGGAATGCGGTTTGACGCAAAAAGATATGTTCATGCCTAAACCGTACGGCATGAAACCGATCCAAAAACGAACGTTCGACAGTTAAAAGCATAAAGTTTTATTCCACTTATGCTTTGGGCAGCTTAACTCCAGGCTGTTATGACAAATAACATTAACTAACAATTTAGCAAGTTAGATACAATCACTGCACATTAATTTAACAATGAAAGGAGAGGCATAAAATGGAAAAACATATCACTCTTGTGGCAATACTCAATATTGGATTTGGTGCTTTAGGAATTCTAATTGCTATTATCACTTTTGTAGTAGTAGTTGGTGCGGGGCTTATTTCAGGAGATGAGCAAGCAATAGCAATCACCTCAATGGTCGGCTCTGCAATAGCTATCCTAATATTTATAATTTCCATGCCACAAATCATCGGCGGTGTTGGTCTCCTGAAGCGGTGGTACTGGGCAAGGATTCTTATGCTGATAATTGCCGCTATGAATTTAATCAACATCCCAATTGGAACAATTGTGGGAGGATACACAATCTGGGCACTATTGCAAGACGAGACAGCAAGTTTATTTGCCCGTGATTCTAAATCATAAATGACTGCCCTTAACGAGACTGCTGAAAATTAAAAGTAAGTTCGGCGACTTTAGTGGGCAGTCTGACCAGCCAGTGCTCTGATAAAAACATACAAAATTTTACTCCCCAAATTGCATGATTTGCAAACCTTGAGTTTTGAAATGAAACGATAAAAAATAAATTTAGATATAACATTCATTCTTGCCTGTACTGCAACTCTATCCTTTGGGCTTGATTTGTGATTTGTATCCAAACCCAAATCCGTATCATCCGTGCAATCTGTGGATACCTTCTCTCTGCCTCTCCTCCCTCTTCACCTCTGCAGTTAATTTTATTAAACTGTTTACTTTTTAATAAAAATGAAAAAATCTTTTGACATTGCATTGATAAGTTGTTAAATTTGTGAAGATTATATTTTAATTAAAAACTTTATAGACTAGGACTGTTTTTTGAAAATTTTATTGAATGATGAAAAATATGAAAAGAATTGAGGAGATAAAAGATATTATTAAACAACATAAGCAGGAATTAGAAGATAAATTCAAAATTAAAGAAATAGGTATATTTGGATCTTATGTAAGTGGGAAGTATAGAAAGAAAAGCGATATTGATATTCTTGTTGAGTTTAAAGAACCTGTGGGATTTTTTAACTTTTTGGATTTGGAAGAATACCTTAAGAACCTGCTTGAGACAAATATCGACCTCGTATCTAAAAAAGCATTAAAACCACATATTGGGGAATATATTCTAAAAGAGGTGATTTATATATGAGAAAACGAGATTATCGGGATTATATCGAGGACATTGTAGATTCGATAAATGATATTGAGTTGTTCACTGAAAATATGACTTTTAAAGCTTTCAATAAGGACAAAAAAACAATAAACGCTGTTATAAGAAGTATCGAGGTTATTGGAGAGGCAGCAAAAAAAATCCCCAAACTTATTAGAGATAAACATCCTTCTATTCCTTGGAAGAAGATAACGGGAATGAGAAATAAACTGATACATGAATACTTTGGGGTTGATATTGAGGTTTTATGGGCGACTGTGAAAGAAGATATCCCCTTACTAAAATCATTAGTTCAAGATACCTTGAAAAGTTTAGGCTAATGAACTGTGAATTAAAGAAAAAAGAAATTGTAGAAAGAATAGCTCCCGCAAAGGGCGGGCAATGGAGGATTATTGAAAACGACAAGTTAATTTAATTAAAAAACCCTTAAAGTAAATATCCCAATTGTCAAGAACTCTTTTAGTATTTTAGTAATTTTTTCATAGCATCGCCCGTTAACGCGTCTCTCCTAACAATGATAATCCGTATCATCCGTGCAATCTGTGGATACCTTCTCTCTGTCTATCTCTGTCTCTCTGCGTCCTTGCCCCTTGGGTCTGTGGTTAATTTATTGTAATCTTTTAAATCCGAGATTACACAAAGTTTCCTAATTCCCCCCCCGACTTTACCAAAATATTCTCACATATCTACTAACAGACTGAACATATTCGGTCTATTTTTCTGTTTTCAAATACAGACAGAATACAACAAGAATATTTTAAGGTTTCTGTATAATTGGAAACTGCCATTCCGTTATTTAATATTCATCACAAAAATCATAAAAATGCTTTACTTTAACTTTTGTATATCTTACATTAAAATTACCTGAAATTTCAAATTCAAGTACTTCTTTTCCAATTGTCTAATTGAATTTCATAATAACAATTTAAATAAATTTGGCGCATAGTTTGTATTTATTGCAAAATCAATTTTAGTATTGTGTTTTATAAATAATATGATTGGATTGTGCATACATGAAAAAAAGTATAAATTCTCGGCTATTAAGGATTGGATTACCGACTGCGCGGGAATGACAGAGGTACTATCGAAAAAAGAATTATCATTCCTGCGAAAGCATGAACCTATTTCATGTATGCACAATATAGTTTGATTTTTTACAATTATTATATCATTTAATTTAAGGAACATAACATTAGTAACAACATCCGGAGGTTATGATATGAA
>JAUWXV010000059.1 GCA_030616165.1 bacterium
CATATACCAGTATTCTCCTCCAATATGAATTCTCTCTGTGTAATCACGTGGATGCACAGCATCAACTGCCAATACCAGAGACTGGCTTTCCTGAAGTGACGGCACAAAATCAAAAATATCCATACCAAAGCCAAGCGTAAATGTCAGCGGCAGTTCAAATGCCGTTTCCTGATATTTGAACTGTGGAGAAAAGTTTCTAATGCTCATTCCTACCCTGAAACTCCTGAATCCAGGGTAAAATATAGTCCCAAAGTCATAAGCAAGACCGGTAACTTTGTTTTTAACAGTTTCACCATCAGGAAAAAGATTTTCTCCCAAGTGCTGGTTTGCATATTTGATGTGACCACCTAACGTGAACTTGTCAGTCATCTGTCTTGCATATGCTAAACCCACTGCATAGGCACCAACATCCACATCTCCCGTTTCTATAAAGCCTTTCTCTGTATCTGCAACCCGGGTACCTATTATTTCACCATAATCGCTTGAGATAAAACTAATTCCGACGTTGCCCCAGTTCCCAAAGTTTTGCACAAATGCGGCGGCGTTATACTTGATGTCAACTATCCATTCTGTCCTGCTAACAAAAATGTCAGAAGTTGAGCGCATCGCGGCTATACCGGCAGGATTATAAAACATGGCACTGGCATCATTCCCAACCATCATAAATGCCCCACCCATAGCGGCAGGCCTGGCTCCGACATCGACCTTCAAGAACTGAAGACCAGTCTGAGCAGTCTTCTTTAAAACCGGATGAGCAGGCATTACAATGACCATACAGAGAAAAACAACAGCCAAAAATACAGTCAATTTCTTCATTATATATACCTCCTTTTACTCCCGACCCTGTCCCGCCTAAGGCGGGACAGGGTCGGGAAAATTTTCTATTTTCAAAAATATTACCTTACTATTACGAATTTTACGGCAGTACTCGCGCCGGTTGAAGTTCCGTCTGCATTATTTTCTTCAATGACTGCAATATAAATCCCACTTACAATAATTTGTCCTATTTCAGTGACTAAATGTTCCTCAAGCAAAACTCCCCATGGCTCATCACCAGAACCGTCGGTGTGTTCCAAAGTTTTTACTAAATCCCCACTTTCACTATAAATCTTAATAGTGCAATATGCAGGTATATCCAAAAACATTATTTTATCCGGCTCACCAATATATTGCAGTTCTGCAGCATTAATATTGAACGGGTTAGGAACAACCCTAACAGAAGAAAGAGTTCCTGCTGGTCTGGTTAAGTATGCTGCTCTAGTTGTCATATTTAAAGATTCTCCGCTCTCGAGGCTCTCTTTTTTACCATTAGCATCGTGTTCATTTTGTATTCCATCATCAAATGCAGTCACATAGTAAAAATATGCTTTACCTCGCTCCGCTGTAGCATCATCGTAACTGTGAGTAAGATTATTTGCAGTACCATCTCCACACTCAAATATGGGTTCCCACTTACCAACAACGACGTCATCTTCTGCATCATAATAAGGCGAACCAACAGCCCTATAAACCCTATAGCCAGAAAAATCAGATGCAGATTCTGACTCATTACCCCACGTTATCTCTATCCTATCAGGCCTTGAGTTTACCTCGACTGATGGGGGAGATGGTGCAATTGGCACTTCGTAATCGTTTCGAACGTTCCATTGAGCAGCCCACGTATTTATAAAAAGTGAATCCTTGCCTGTAAATATCCAACGATCTTTAGCCTGATCGTTAGCAGTAGGAGCAAGTTCCGGATATCTTCCAAATGCAGGATAATACTCGGCCAAGTCATCTGCTCCATCCCATGTGCATGTTCCATCTTGCCATGCCCTACCGATTTCCCAGCCTTTTTCAGGTGAAATAGTTCCCATTACATCTGCCCAAACTATTCTAATAGACTCTCCAGGTGCTAAAGTGTAAGGTCCAGAAGCAACATCATGACTGCCCCTTTGCCAAGGGTTCTCCCTTGTAGTTTTCATATCCAGCATATCCATGCTTAATGAATGGTGCGTATTCGGATATGCACCCTCCATATATGGTTGTCCATTGTAGGGAAGAAAACCAAACTGCATTGTCTGATATATGAGTGCTATATCAGATAGACTGGCTGTAGCGCCATGTGTTCTCAACCAGCTACAGTTAACATTCTCTTCACCAGTCATCTGTGGTTGAGTTATGTCGTCTGTTTTATCGGTGGGAGATGTGTCAACATGAAGATGTGCCTCACCCCTCCAATATGCAGACCTGGGAAACCCACTCGATCTCATCTCACCAAGGTTGTCGGTATCCTTACCTCGATCTCTATGAGGATACACATATACTAACCTCAAGCTATCCCCAGGAATTGCCCCATACTCATGACGCCAGTTCCATTGTTGATAACCATGACCGGTCCTTATATTTCTTAGAAAGTAAAAACCTTCTATGGTCTGATCTGGAAGCTCGATCTCGTCATCCAAATCTACATTTCCTGTGTTTGTTATTGTAAATTCCCTTATATCATAATCATCATGATTTATTTGGCTCCAACTCCATGCTCTTTGATGAATAGTAAGTCCCATAGAAATATTAAACCACGACTCTACCATAACATCTGCTGTATTACCCAAGATGTAATCTGGATTTACTTCATCGCTTTCGTCCCATGGAAATGGGGCATCTAGCCTAAAGCCATCAACAGTAATAGCAGGAGGTTGATATCGCATATACTTGCGAATGTATATTCCCTCACTATCTGGTACAGGCATTATCTCAATTTCTTCATTTATTCCAATCATACCCATAGCGCAAAACTTTATGGCATGATAAGTATTATTTTCATCATACCAGTCTCTGCAAGCGAAATGTGTTGCTCCAGTATCCCATACCCCGCGTCTCTCATTATCATAATAATAAAATGCCATATCATCCTCACCTGAAGCTTGTCCTTGATCGCCAGAATCAACAACCCTCGCCCTATATCTCCCTACTCTCATCCACTTAAACACATTAGCATATGTAGAGTGATAAATAAATAGGGAAAACAAAAGACACAAGGGTACTACTAAATAATAAATCTTCTTCATATTATTCTCCTTTCTTTCAAATTTAGATGTGTAGCCTAAAAAAGTAATTCTGAAAATCTTGAATGGAAAAAACCAATAACTCAACATGACTAATTTTGAGAAACCAGCATTTTCAGGCTAAACCTCATTTTCTTTTAAAAAATAAATCTTAATCCGAAAAATATAGCTCTTTGGTTAAAAAATGTAAGGAATTCACGATTTGGCATATTTATATAAGGTTTATCATCGCTTTTAATATCTCCCACTTTATCGTCTCCAGCTGTATAGGCACCATATTCTTCACCCGCGTACATGGGCAGGTGTAATGACTCCAAATACATTTCCTCATCGTAATCATCCGCAAAACCATCTTCATCCATGTATTGTGTATTAAATAGATTTTTGACATCTACAAAGAGCTCAAGGTTATATTTCCCGAACCTTGCTCGTTTGCCTAATCTTGCATCAATACTATAATTAGCCTTCCATTGCAAATTATCTCTTAATGTCTTAGTGTCCAATGGATCCCATGTCATATACCTTCCTGCTTTCCAATGAAAAAGAGTGCTGAGGCGAATATCGCCAAGAGGCTTTATTCCACCTAAGGTTGGTCCCCAATCGTTAGGAGTCCTGACATTAACATTAGCACGAGCTACAGGCCGAGCAAGGGGTCTCTCCTGATATGGATTCTGCAATCCATATATTCTCTGCATTCTTTCATCCTGAAAGTATTCTTCTCTGCCAACAAATCCAGATGTAGTTACCATATAATTATAATTAAGCCATCCAGTAATCCATCGTCCAAAACGCTTATCAATTCTCAGCTCAAATCCTCTTATATCAGCATAGTGGTTGTTCTCATAAGTATAATAGTCCACACTTCCATCATAATTTGTATAACTTACACGGCCTGTTTGATCTGATACATCCTTATAATAACCAGCTAAATGAACCAGAAACAGGTCTCGGACATTATATTCCACTCCCAACTCATAAGATACCGTTTTTGGCAAATTTGCAGATGGATTACCTAATTCTTGAACACCTGACCCCCCATACCCAGACCTAATCATGTACATATCACTGGATGAGGGCATCGAATAAAAGTGACCATAATTGAAGTACAGTTTGGCATTTTCAGAGATTGGATGAGATACTCCTATACGCGGGCTAATTTTCAGGTGACCTTTTGCAAGTTCTTTTGGTGTAACTTCAGCGAAATTGCCTCTATATTTAAATGAAAAATATTCAGAATATCTATCCACAGTAAACCAGTCACAATTGGGATCATTGTAATCTAATCTCACTCCAAAATTAGCAATCATTCCCTCAAACTCAAGTTTATCCTGTAAATAAGCCCCAACACGGTACGGAAAATGCTTCCACTTAACCTCCCTAAATCGCCCAAAAGCCGGAATAGTTTCTTGATAGTGTGTATTAAGATCGTCATAATTAAACATGAAGCCGGTCTTTATCTGGTTATACCTGTCGATTTGGCTGGTCAGATCAAATTTAACATTTAGTGTGTTCGTCTCCGACCAATTCCGAGGCGCAGAGCCCTCGACCCCAAACACTCTTCCATCTACCTCTCTAACCCACAGTTCCTCGTAGTATCCATACGGTATCTCATCAACTGGTGTATTGCCAAAATATCTAACAGTAGCTGTATCACGATTCCTATCAGGACCATTGTTAAAATTCTTGATGTGAATATGAGAGATTCTAACATTATAAAATGTACTCGGATTTAAGACATGATCAAAAGATATACCCTCCATAGACCTAAAGACATCATATGGATTACGAGCACTAACCCAATATTGGGTGGTGTCTCTAAAGCGCCTTAAATTATCATCCCCGCTTTTTAAATAGTAACCCAGTCCAGAACCTGTAGCGCCCCTCGAAGCAGAATTAATCTCTCCATACAATACCTCGGCCGTTAATTTCATAGATGAAGATAGACGAGAAGTCAACTTTAAATTAGTAGTTCTTTCCTTATAGTAATCTCTTACCGTAGGCAAGCCAAACGCTTCCCAATTAGTTCTGTGAGAAACAAAAAAGCTCAGGTTTCCTAAATATTTACCAATCAAAGGCACCGGGCCACCAAAACTTGCATCCCCATTCCAATCTGGCTTATTACCATACTCTCTTTCTTTCTGGCCAAGTGCTCCACTCCCTTCAATAGCACGCTGATATATAAATAAATCCCTACACTCTTCTGGAGTCCGATCGTTCACTGGGTCATCGTCTGTTAAAAGACTTTCAGAGAGCTTGTTCCACCCTTCAAATGTAACATATTGTCCTTGTGTTTCCTCGTCCCATGTTCCGTTCTTAGTACCAACCCACATAACAGCAGGATCAAGATAGGGACGCAAACACCAATTATTATGGTTAAACACGGATACACCTGAGTGTTTTAAGTGAGGTGGGCTATACCTGAAATCAATCGAACCATGATATACACTAGGAGAACCTTCTTTAGTAATGACATTAATTAGTCCGGAACGAACGTTACCATATTCAGCATTAAAGCCTCCCTTGATAATGTTAAGTTCCTTCACAGCACTGAGATTAACCATCATCATAGGTCTATTTGATTGGTTATCTACAACCATCAATCCATCCATCATAAACGCAGTCTGTTCTAATCCGCCACCTCGAATATAATCACCTTCAATTCCAGCCTGTAAATGAATATACTGCGCAATATCAGTAACCATCGGAACTTCCAATATCTGCTCAGCGTCGGCAACAATATGGCTTGCCGAAATATCCATTGGAACTATCTCCCTCTCAGCAGTCACTGTTATCTCCTCTCCTGCTATGGCAGTAACTCTCAGGTCAAAATCAACTGGAGTAGTATGGTCCACATTGATAATAACCCCGGTTTTGGTCTCAACCGCATATCCCACCATAGATGCTTCTAATGAATAAGTCCCGGGAGGAATGTTTATTATAAAGTAATGACCCTCATTATCCGTTGCTCCTCCTAAGGTAGTCCCTTCAATAACAACATTTACAGCGGGCATTGGTTCACCTGTGGCAGCATCTGTAATAACTCCTGCGATTTTTCCTGTAATGCCGGCTAATGTTGTTCCTTGATAAACAAAGAGTGCTACACAAACCAACATTAAACTGAAAAGTAACTTTTTTTTCATCTTTACCTCCTTCTCTTAAGACAATTTAATCTACTGTAAATTTATGCACCAAAAAACAATTAATGTTAACTATCACCTCCTTTCTAAGATTATATTTAAATTTAAATAACAAAGAAAACCAAATTAGATGATGAACAATATAAGATAATATGAAATAAGTAATTAGGGAAAAAATTACAAAAGGCAGTATAGATGCCTATACTACTCATACTGCCTTTTTTATTTCAAAACAAAAATTATTATTAAAATACTTTATTATAAAAAATATACCATCAATATCAAATTAAATGTTTATAATTATTTAACGGGTTTCAAAAACTTATAAAAAAAAAGATATTTTCTGAGTTAAGGAATAGGATTAAAATAATAGAATTGGAACTTTCAAATCAGTTATTGATCAGTAAAAATACATTCAATATTATAAGAGATTTCAAACTTCGATGAATTTCAAGCTCTCTCATTGAAAATATCATATAACATAGAAAGGTACTAATAATATAAAATAATCAATCATAAATAAATTTTAAATGTAGAAAAAATTAATCTATAATTCTACCTCCCTTAAATTATTGTTACATAAATTGTTTATTAGTATATATTTACAAATTCTAAAATATAAATAATTATAGAAATTATACTGATTATGAAATAGTATAATAAATTTTTTATAGTTTGTCAAGGTTTTTTTTAAATATTTTAATCTTTACCTAATGGAATGATAATTATCATCACTAAATGCTGTCCATATGAAAGGGAAATAACCGGACTTGAAGAATCAACCTTTAAGTTGCTAAACATCATTTTAGGCTTAACAGAGGAGGCTAAGAATCAATTTTTTATTTTTAGTCTAAGTTTTACCTTAGATTTAAATTGCAGCTGCAGTTTTATCATCTTCAGTTTCACATTTTCTGCCAAAAATAACTTTCTTTTACAATAAATTATATACATTCTTAAATAATTTTTGAAAAAATTTTTATAATTTTAATATATTAAATTAAAAAAAATCATATATGCAAATTTAAAAAGTTAATTTTGTTTATTTTAACCTGAAAACCTGATACACTAATTAAAAGCTCAAGCAGGCATTAATGTGGAAATATGTTATTTCACTTATTCCAGTTTTATACTTATCATCTACCCAATTTAAAGGGTAATTCCGCGAAGTGATAAAAACAAATAAAAACCGATAAATTTAAATATTTTATTGATTACCATTATAGAATGGTAAAATTAGAAAAGTCTAAAAATAGAGATGAAATTAAATATCTGAAAAAGATATTAGAGAAAGTAAGAGAAATTAATTCAAAGGCTGACCATCTTATAACAGTATTTAGAGAATGGTATTATACACCTTTTAACTGCCCATATGCTGGTTTCAAGTATAGGAACGGTTCACGTAACAGCGTCAACAACAATAATAACAATAATTATAACAAAAATAATAGAAATTGAATTTCATATATATTTTGGTAGTTCGTAAGTTTATGGTAAATGCCTTTAATTTATGATTATAAAGACTTTATTATGTTTATGCGTCTAACCACCTAAATATCATTTTCATTTAAATATTGATGATTTGCAAAACATTCTTGTACTTTTAATAGAAAAACCAAAAACTTAATATATTAAATATTCTTACTCATTAATTGATATAAAGGTGATTTAAATTGAGTTTTACATACGATAGATTAGTAAATTGGCCTTCAGACACAAACCATTTTGCAATTTCAAATAATATGTATAATTATTATCTACTTAAAGAAAAATTTAAGGGATTAGAGCAGCAGATCGACAGATTAGAACAAATTATATCATCAAATTCTTTCCCCATTATTATATACACAATAAAAATTTGGATTTCCAGCTTTATATGTTAAAGGATACTCTGGAGTTTATTAGATCAATTGTGAAGAAATATTCTAAGGGATTTTTAATTGAAACGAATTTTACATTTCGTCTTACAAATTGTGAAAAAAGAGTAAATACGATTTTCTCAAAAGTTCAACAATCATCAAATGGTAATCCCATTAGAGAATAAAAAAAACCATTGAACATGATATTTTTGCAACTAATTAATTTAATATCTATATTATAACCGATAATCTTATTCAGTTCAGTAAACTGTTAGTGAATAATTTTTAAAGTATATTAAAAAATATTTTTTTAAACTTGATATTTATTTTTCTTTTTACTATCATCTTTTTGAAAATGAATTAATAATTATAAAATCTTTTGTTTTATAATCAATTTATTACAAAAAGGATTACTAAATGGTTAATTTTTTAGTAATATTAGGAGCAAAAAATGACATATAAAAGCAAAGGGATCTCCCGTCGGAAATTCTTAAAAAGCAGTGCTTTGACTGCTTCCAGTATTGCAACTGCTACAACTTTAGATTCATGCACTTCATCGACTTCAAAAGGTCCTGTCATTGATGTGCATATGCACCTTGAAAACGTCGGAAATTATTGGGAAGGACTGATTGATGAGATTATCGAGCAATATGATTATGCAGGTATCGATAAAGGTGTTATTTTTAATATGTGGATGCCTTCTCGAGAGTCGAACGACCGAACCCTTATAGGGTATAAAAAATATCCAGATCGCTTTATTCCTTTTGGACATGTAAGACCGATAGATTCAGATTGGGAAGATGAAATAAAGCGGATTTCAGATTCAAATTGGAAAGGTATAAAATTGCATCAAGGTGAAATGAGAGAAGGTGGTCCTGACCTAAGAAAAACAACATTGGATATTATAGAAAAAGTGGCAAAATATAAGATTCGGATAGTTCTCATTCATCTTAATAACTATGAACAAATTGATGAAATCACCCGAGAATTTCCAGAAATTATATGGATTATTCCCCATATGGGTTCTCAGAAGGGACGTGAGGATTTAAAGTTGATATGCGAGTTGGTAAAAAATAGGAAGAACATGTATCTTGACACATGTAATGTTGGAGATTATCATTTGTTTGGTGAAGCATTTCAATGGGCAGGAATAGAAAAGATACTCTTTGGAACAGATGGTTTTCAATGTAGTCCATTAGTTGAAAAAGCAAAAGTAGAAACATTAAAACTTCCCACACCATATAGAACACCACGGTTGACTGATGAACAGTTATCTATGGTACTCGGTGGAAATTTGGCTAAAATACTTGGATTATAATTTCATAGTTAATAAAGAATAAAGATAGGAGAAAAATATCATGAACAAAGCACAATTAATCGCTGCAGTTGCAAAGAATGCAAACTTAAGTAAGAAAGATGCAGCAAATGCTGTAAGCGCTACTATTGACGCTATTAAAAAGAATGTAAAAAAAGGAGTAACATTAGTCGGCTTTGGAACATTTAAAGTTGTAAAAAGAAAAGCAAGAACTGGCAGGAATCCTCAGACTGGTGAAAAGATAAGGATTGCGGCAAAGAATGTTGTGAAATTTAAGACAGGGAAATGGAGTTAATGATAAAAATAATACAAGTTGGAAATTTAAACTCCTGTTTGTATTAAGAGGTTGGTGTGGATAAGAAATCCTAAGGTCAATCCGTGAGGGATATTGTCTCTCAAGTTTGAGGCAGGAATTGGAGCTATTTCAGTTCAGTGAACCGCATGGAACAGTTCAGTGAAGTGTTAGTGAACTGAATATGGCAGTTCAGTGAACTGCACAAAATCCATAAATAGATTATTTTATATAAACATTAATCAAACTTTTGAGTTGATTTTTATTCAATTCCTTTTTAACAATTTCAAATCCCTTATTTGTAAGCCTTATAAACCAATAGTTTCCTTTTCTTTCCCTGATTATCAATCCTGAATCTACTAATTTCTTTAAAATATTAGAAATCGTCGTCTTTATTTTTCTATTTATTTTATCGGGGTATAAATTCGATGTTAAACTCCCTACAGGTATCCAATTCCCTCCTGATTCATTCTGAAGCTTTGCAATAAATAAAAATCCTTTCTGTTCTAATTGTGTAAGGCCATTAAAAGCAGATTCTGAATTTACTGGAATTTTACTTTTTAATTTATTCTCACTTTCGATTTTATTATCTGTAACCTTTTGGCGGTTCAATGAACCGCCACTGAACTGCTTGAGTAGTTCAGTGAACTGTTTTGAGAGAGGGCACAGTGCCATAGTTAGTTTGGTTAGAACTTTTAATCGATTCTCAAGATCCTTATTATCTGCTTTTACTTTTTTAAAAGACCGGCGAACATTTTGTTTGAATTTCTGAAATTCCTTTTCTGATATCTTTTTCTTAAAAAACCACATTTTTCAACATAGACAATATTTTTGCTATTTTCTAAGAAGCTTCACTTTTATTTAAAGATAACGTTTCTTGATTTAAGGATAATAACCTTGTTTTCCTGAAACAATATATTTAAATAGTAATTTACCCTAATATATTTTTATGAGAAGGTAAAGTGGATATAAAAATAGGTATTGAGGATTTAGAATTTATAGAAAAATTAAAGCAAGATAAGGCTTATACTGTAATAAACTGTTTATTGGAATATAATACTTTAAGATTTGAGGATATTAGATTTTTGAGGGCATTGAAAAAACCAAATACATTATTCCTACCACAAGAACTAAAATGGATTATTGCCAATCATAGATTTTTATTAAATCTGGTTAAGGGAAGAACAAAAGAGGCTAACAAGAAAATAGGTAGAAAGATATTTCTCAAATTATACAGGTACTCTGATAATGCTTTTTCTATGGCTAAGAAATTAAAAGTAAATAAAGTTACAAAATACAGATGGTTTGCTATATTTGAAGAAAAAGATTTACTTTGGGTGAACCCGTTCACTTATCAATCAAAAAACAATGAAACTTTAATGATGTTAAATACTGTTTATTACCCAAACCTAATTAAGCTAATTAAAGTATTAATACATCAACAATTAGCTAATGAAAGTTTAAGATAGATTTAAATAGTATTGTCTATGTACAATACTATGGTATTTAGAGGTTATTCTGGTTTAAAAGAACATTTAAAGAAATGTCCTAAAGGTTCTTTAATTTATAATTATTTAAAATCAGGTATAGTAACTAATCGTTATAGACTTGCTGATGAATTAAAAATACATCATATAACTGCGATAAAATGGGTTGATTATTTTGATGAACTTGGTTTATTGGAAAAAGTAGAAAGTATAGTTAATGCTAAAAATTTTATTTTAAAAAAGGACAAAATAGAAGAACTTAAATGGAATGATATACCTCAAAAAACTTTATATAAAGCAGAGATAGAAAGAAAAAAGAAAGCTCAACACCTAAAAAAAAGATTTAGGATCTTAAAAAAATTTAATTTTACATGCCAGTCTTATGGAAGAAAAGCACCAGAAGTTAAGCTACATGTAGACCATAAAAACCCTTTGAGTAAGGGTGGAAGTTCTAAAGAAAGCAATTTAATTGTTGCCTGTTCTGATTATAATAATGGAAAATCTGATGTATTATTATTTTAAAGTTACAATAAAAATGTATGAAACATTATAATAAACCAACCTATCTGTATCTATTATTACTTACTACATTTAATATAATAATAAGGTTATACTAATTTTTGGTTCGGTTTATTACATTTATTATTACATTCGTGTAATCACTTTGTCGTTATAAAATTAAAAAAGAATCAAAATTGTCCACGGTATGAAATAACTGTCGCTTAAATGAAAAAACACCAATATATAATATTATTTACTTTAATACTATAAAGAATAAGATAAGAAAAAGAAACATATTAAATTAACCTAAGTTTTTCCATTATGTCACAACTATGAAAAATCGCAAGGAAGTCTAATATATAAGGTTTTTCAGGTATTTTTTTACCATATTTATATGACGTTTGCCATATCATATCCCAACCTGGACAAGCCAGAACCTCAAATGGCCATTAGCGGTCCCTGACCGCGATTTCAGGTCGTCAGGGACGACCTCTTGCCATTTTTGGTTAAAATTTGACTGTTTAGTTACTAATAGTTACTAATAGTTGTTATTCAAAATCGAGCAAGTTGACATAATTATCATCGCTTATATCTCTTTTGCCACGCAAGAATCGATCCGCTACCGGCTGACTGAAACAGTTACCGGCGCTGAAGTACCTACTTTGATCTCATGCGCCCCTGGCTGCTGAAGCTTTATTGCAGACCAGATCAGCTCCTTGATCTCACCGGGGGCTAAGGCAACTCTTGTATACATATTCGGTTGTCGATCGACATACAAGTATTGTTGGGCTTTTAAAAGTCCATCTCCGGATGCCGCTGAATTCTTAATAGTAACGCTTACTTCAAATTCCTGACCTGCACGCACGCTTTTGGGGGCTGCAAGGTTTATGTATTCAAATGCAGGGGTTACAACCTCATTTGGAGTCTTTGATGTGATCTCTGCCGGCTCTATATTCCATCCCTGGATCATCAAGTGCGGGGCATCTCCGTTTAATATTGCCGAATCGAATGTTACAGTTAAATCCCTGCTTTCTTTTGGCAGCAGGCTAAAGTAATTAGCACTCCAGAAAGCGGGTAAAATCTCGGCGCCATGCAATCCTTTGAGCACCGTGGGATTTATAAAAAAAGCAAGATCATTTGTCGGATTTTCGATTTTAACGCGGATGATAGAGTTTTTTCCCTTTTCCTGATACGCTGCCAAAGTATTCAAATTCACGGGCGGCAGCTTTGATAAATCTTTAAAGTCTGCTTGCTGATCGCCTTTGGTCGAGAGCCAATAAAAATTGGAACTTTTCAATTCACATGAGCTGCTTTCCAGCGTAAGCTTTAAAAAGTAATTACCGGACAATCCTTCTATTGGGGGGATTACGAAAGCAGGTTTATTACCATCCGGTTCCATATCCATTGAAACAGTATTGGAATATTTCTCTGTCATGTCCAAGTTTACAACTTTGGCGCTGACTTTTAAGTTTTTAAAGCCCTGATAAAGGCTATTGACGACAAAGACTGAGCTGTCATCATAAGAATATTGAACGTGCAAAGGTTCGCAGGCCTGCTGGACACCATAAAAAGCGCCGTTGGGTCTCAAGTAATAATCATAGAGATGGTAACAAAGCGATGGCCATCCAGCATTGAGTCTATAGATCAATATGCCGCTTGATTTATATTTATTTTTTCGAAAAGCCTCAACCATAGCTCTCATCGCTTCTTTTTGTAATACCTGGGCTTTGACGGTATATTCTTCTAATTCAGTTGGTTCTCCGTATCTTGAATATAAAGCTGCTCTTCCCTGAGGGGACAGAGTTCTCCATAAGCGTAAATCCCAGGATTCACTAATTGGCCAAAGGTCTTTCGCCGGCATCATTTTACGCATGCTTTCGATTGGGGGTATCTGTTCGCCGCCAGGCCCAACTTCGGTATTGAACTCTAAAAATTCATACTTTCCGAGTTCTCCTTTTCCATACCAGGTCGATGGCGGAAGATAGGCGTATGTTGCAGGATATGGGTCATGCGAAAGGCCTGTGTATCCGCAGATTGCGGTACTGTCCGAATATGCATTAGACTGATACGGCCTTGTTCCATCATATTTCTCGATAACGTCTACATATATTCTTTCGGCATCGACAGGCGGGGATTTATCGCTGCCGATAAGCCAATCCACAAAACAAGGATGATTTCGCTTGCGGATTATTTGATCCCGCAAACTCTTTCCTGCAATATCAAAGGTGTGTTCCGTCCAATGATCCCATCGCTCCCAAATCGAGCAACAGTTTGTTCCGTCAAAAATCATAATGCCGTATTTGTCGCATAAATCATAAAAATGATCTGTTCCCCAAAAGCCTTCCGTGCGAAGTGTATTAAGGTTCATATGGATTATATATTTTGCTTCGGCTTCTTCTCTTTCGCTGGAATGTTCCAACATCATACTCTCAGTATAATTTGCGCCCTTTACCATGATGTTTTTGCCATTGATCTGAAAAGCCCTCGTTCTTATGCCATGATCAAAAGAGTTCACAACCGAAGTTACCTCGCGAATACCAAAGCGCACATCCTCCCCATCTGATAGCTCACCGTTTGCTGTAATGAGACGTAATTTCAAATCGTACAGGTTCTGTTTGCCGGTAAGATTCGGCCACCATAAATTCGGGTTCGAGATATCCAATTTGTGAGTGACTGTTTTATTTTCTGCTGCAGAAAGTGAAATTTCTTTAGAAAACTTGAAGACCTGATCCCCGCCCGCGGAAGTACCTCCCTCGTTAAGATTATTTACATTTTCGATTTGCCCCTGCAAAACTCCTTTTACTGATTCATTCGATATATTGACAAAGTCCACTGAAATAGCAATGTGCGCCACTTTAGTGGATGGCAGGTCCAGATCCGTGATAATGCGCGGATGTTTCATTCTCACAGGACCAGTTGCTATAACTTTGACGTCATACCAAATACCAGTATCTTTATCCGGAGGTGTTCGCGTTCCTTGCATCCATCGAATCGAAAGATCGGTTCCTTTCACAGGAGGGATAATTTCCAGCGCCAGACAATTTTCCTTTCCGGGCATTGCCGCATCGGTAATATTTAGTTCAAACAGCCTGTATGCACCTTCTACCGTCGTCGTGTCGGCAATCAAATGCCCATTGAGCCAGACATTTGCCTTATAGTTTATGCTGTGCAGCTTTAAACATGTATATTTATCACGATAATTTGCAGGTAGTTTAAATACAGTGCGGTACCACCAGGGGACGCAAAAGGGGCTGTCTTCCGGCATGTCCAGTATGCCCCAGGCCCTGGAACGGAATCCAGGAATTGTCAGTAAATTTGTTCCGTAATAAGGATCCGGGTAGACTTTGTTTTCAACCAGCGCTTTTAAAACAGTGACAGGGGCCGTCGTTGGATACCAGCCATTCGTTGAATATTCAACTGTTGATATTTCTTTGCCACTGGCAGCCACCTTGGCAGAGGATTGAATGGCCCAGTCGTCCTTTAAAACTAGTTTATTTTGATTTTCACTTCCATTCGCGCAACCGATAGCAAAAACAATGATGAGAAATGGGAGTATAGCGCTAATGTCAAGTTTTTTTAAGACCGTCTGTTTCATTTGATATTCCCCATATTAAAATCAAACATGCCTTTAGTTTGAGTTTTCGTTATGTTTTAAATGAAAACTAATAATTTTTCAGTTAAATGCAACTATTTTTTCTTACTATTTCAATGAATATTGTCTGTTTATTTCTAATTAAGAGCACATTTACCATCACAAAATAGCTCAAGATGAGAGAACAGATAAATTAACCGATCTTATAATTGGCTTTTTTATCGGGTCTATTTTATTTAAAGGTTTTATTTTTCTTGTGGTTTTTCTTTTGGTTTCGGGTGGGCTATTTTTGAACATTTATCCTTGAAGTTAAATTCACGAATTGTATGAACAGAATCGCTATGGCATTTTAAGCAGTCTTTTTCTTTTGGGAGGAAGGTTTTGGTAATAAATTTTCGTCTGTGGCAAGCTTCGCAAGTTACTCCTTCTTCTTTTTTGTAGGTAGCTGTGAAGTATGATGCATCAAGTTCTCCACCTGTAACGTGGCATTTCAAACATTCTTTGCTTCTTAGAGGATTTTCTTTTACATTGGCATTTTTCGCGTACAGCTTTGCTTTTTTTGATGAGAGGATTGTAAAAGCTTTTGAATGGAGGCTACTTTTCCAGACATTATACTGGGAACCTATCTTTTTGCTATTATGACAGGAAGAAGCACATTTTTCTACACCGACGTACTGGTATTTGGATTTTTCTTGTGAAAGGTCGCTGTTTATGTAAAATATAAATGTAAGGAGAATAAAGACAATTGCTGATAAGTATATTTTCTTCATATTTTATGTACCTTCTAACAGTTTGTTAGTTTTTATGTAAAAATATGTGATTTTTTTTCAATTATCCGATATTCCCCATATCAAAATTAAATATAACTACAACCAGTGTTTTCATCAAGTTGTAGATGAAATATATAAATTTTTTGGCGCTATTCAAACATTTTTTTCATAATATATTAACTATAAATTGACTATTCCTTTTAGGATAAGATGTTTTTTCACATAATAAGATTACAATTAAATTATCCTAAGTTTTACTATTATGTCCTCACTATGAAAAATCGCAAGGAAGTTAAATATATAAGGTTTTCAGGAATTTTTTTCAAAATGAGTAAGTGCGGTTCACGAACCGTACTTATATACTGACGTTAAATTCTATCAAACCAGTGTTCAGAACCTCAATGTAGGATTACGTATAAACATAATGAAATAACTGTCCTTCATATAATTTTCCGATGTCGGCCTTGTGTTGGTCTATCCACTTCAATTCCATATCTATTAATTGCTGTATCTGGCATTGAAGTAGGGCTGGCTTTTTGATACGAGTCCCCAAC
>JAUWXV010000342.1 GCA_030616165.1 bacterium
GAGCGTGAATGTTATCATATCGTTTCAGAAGCATTCTCAAGTAAACCATTTTCAATAATATTTAAGGTCGAGGATAGGGTAGAATCCATTATTGACGCACAAGGAATATTTTCTTGGAAAATTGAGAAACATATCCATGAAGGTCGGTATCATTCGGATAAATATTACATTTTAGATTATATTAATAACATTGCATATTCAGTTGATGATACAGTTAAACTCTCGTTTTTAGTCCAGGACGCTCTTTCAATCCTTTTTTACCTGAGAACTCAGAAACTCGAGGTTGGTAAATCAGTTATTATACAACATTTCGATAATGGCAAGTTTTACGAACTTGAAGTTAAAGTACTTAAAAAGGAAAAAATCAAGGTCAAAGCAGGTATCTTTGATACTATACTTGTTGAACCACTTATGACAAGCGTGGGTGTATTCAAACGCGGTGGAGGCATAAGGGTTTGGGTAACAAATGACGAAAAAAAGATGCCTGTCAAAATGAGCACCAAAATTCATCTTGGGCCCATCGGACTCGGAAGTATAAATGCCAATCTTATTGAGTATGAGGGAGTTGATTGATACTGAATATATATAAACAGTGAAAAAATTTGAAACTCTCAAGTTTGCAACTTTTTTTGTAAAAAAAATTGCTTAAAAACTTTTAATCTTTCTTGATTTTTGTGACGATTACTTAATTTAAATTTTTACATTTTTATTTATATTGTAAGGACAGAACGGTGTTCTGTCCTTTTTAAATAAAGATTACTTAATTGTCACAAAAATTCAAAAGAATCCAAACCTTAATTAAAAGATGTTTGAAGATATAATTGGACAGAAAAAAATAAAGCAGTTTTTCACAACTGTGATAAAAAGCAATAGATTAAGCCATGCTTATCTTTTTTATGGTATTGAAGGAACAGGAAAAGATGCTTTTGCATTTGAAATAGCAAGAAGCCTGAACTGCAAAGACAGTGATAACATTCCATGTAATAAATGTATAAGCTGCATTAAAATAAACAAAATGGGACACCCCGATGTGGATTATATTATGCCGGTTTTTTCAAAATCTTCAGACGAGGAAATATATTTAAAAAAGAGGGAGAAAATTCAGGATCCATATAAAAGAGTGATGTTTGAAGGTAACACATCAATTTCAATAGAAATTATAAGAAATTTAAAAAATTCATCTGCCTTTAAACCCTTTGAGGGTAAAAAGAGGGTCACGATAATATCTAAAGCGGAAAAGATGACATTAGAAGCTGCAAACTCCATATTAAAGTTATTGGAAGAACCACCCAAAGACTTGCTCTTTATTCTGACAGTAAACGATTTGGGATTGATAATTCCAACTATAAGGTCAAGGTGTACAGGAGTAAAATTTCCACCTTTAAGTAAAGAAGAGATAAGAGATGCACTTATAAAGAATCTTAAAGTTGACAAACAGGAGGCTGAAACTATATCAAATATCTCTGGAGGTAGTTTCTCAAAAGCATCCGAATATCTTCAAGAGGGAATAGGGGAAAAGAAAGAATTTGCAGAAAAATTACTTGAGATTATATTCCTAAAAAATTCAAAAATCTACCTTGACTTTGCAGAAGAATTGGTCAATAAAAGAAATTTAGAATTTGTAAAAGATGTTTTAGCAATAATTAACTTATTGGTTAGAGATGCTTTTTATTACAAAATTAATAATGAGTCAAAAACTGACATAAAATACAAAATCCACGACAATTCAAATATAAATCAATTAGTAGTAAACTTATCTTATGATTATCTCGAACTAATAAACAGTGAAATAGAAAAATCTATTGACCTAATCGACAAAAATATTTACCTTTATCTAATAATAGTAAATCTTATTACAAATATAAGAAAAATTATTAATAAAAAAATATAGAATGAAAGAAGTCATTGAAATAGAATTCAAGGGATTCAGAAGGGAAATTTTCTTAAATCCGGAACAGTATCCATTTAAAAAAGGTGATTATGCCATAGTTCAGGCAGACAAAGGGGAAGATATGGGAATGGTTCATCATTTTAAACAAAATATTATAGGCGAAAAATCTGACCAATTGAAAGAAATTATAAGAAAGGCTATACAAGAAGATATTGGTAAATTATCTGAAAACAGGAAAAAAGAAAAGGAAGCATTAAGAGCGTGCCGAAAACTTTCGATAAAGCATGAAATTGTAATGAAGATTATCGACGCAGAATATCAGTTGGACCACAATAAATTAACATTCTACTTTACTGCGGAGGGAAGAATAGATTTCAGGGAACTGGTTAAAGACCTTGCTGCTGAATATAAAACAAGAATAGAACTTCGACAAATAGGAGCAAGAGACGAAGCAAGAAGAACAGGTGGATGCGGTGTTTGCGGAATGACAAAGTGCTGTACTACATGCATTACCGAATTTTCACCAATATCTACACAACTGGCTAAAGAACAGCATCTTTCCCTGAATCCATTAAAACTTTCCGGAGTCTGCGGAAAACTAAAATGCTGTCTGCTCTTCGAAAAGGAATTCTATCAAGAAGCAAAAGGGAAATTCCCTGCTATTGAGACAATTATTAAAACTCCCAAAGGCACTGGAAAGGTGGAAAAAATTGATATA
This sequence comes from bacterium, assembly GCA_030616165.1. Lineage (GTDB taxonomy): Bacteria > SM23-31 > SM23-31 > JAUVVT01 > JAUVVT01 > JAUWXV01. The sequence goes on from JAUWXV010000342.1 coordinate 2,610, forward strand.
TTTAATGAATCTGTATTTGTTAGATACGATGATGAAAATTTAGAAAAGATGAGTTTAATAGATGTATTGAATATATT
>JAUWXV010000247.1 GCA_030616165.1 bacterium
ATAAAAAAGGTCTTTTCTGAATTTACCTTCTTCGACCATCTTTTCAAGATCTCTGTTTGTTGCAATAATAATCCTGATATCTATCTTTTTCCTTACTGTTCCTCCTACGGGGGTAAACTCTCTTTCCTGAATTACTCTAAGCAGTTTACCTTGTATATACAGGTTTAAGTTTCCTATCTCATCTAGAAACAGGGTTCCCTCATTCGCTATTTCAAGAAGACCCGGTTTAGTTAAGATTGCCCCTGTAAAAGAGCCTTTAACGTGTCCAAAAAGTTCACTCTCTAAAAGAGTTTCTGGAAGGGCTGTACAGTCTATCGGGACAAAAGGTTTATCCACTCTGTTACTCTTGCTGTGAATCGCTCTTGCTATTAATTCTTTTCCAGTTCCACTCTCACCACTAATTAAAACTGTTGAATCGGTTTTGGAAATCCTTTCTATCAGTTCAAATATCTTTTTCATTTGAGGGCTGTTTCCTATAATATCTTCATATCTTTCTCTTTCCCAGAGCTTCTTTTTTAAAAAAAGATTCTCATTTATAAGCGATTTCTTCTCCAGTGCTTTTTTTACTACAAGGGTAAGTTCAACTGGAGAAAACGGTTTGGGTACATAATCACTTGCTCCCAGTTTAATTGCTTCAACTGCAGATTCTATTGATGAATAACCTGTAATCATTATCACAATAATGTCTGGAATTTTTTCTTTAATCCTTTCCAAAACCCCCATTCCTCCCAATACTGGCAGTCTTAAATCAAGTATTACCGCATCAAAATTATCTTCATCAAGTTTCTTTAATCCTTCTTCTCCATTATCCACAGTCTCAACTTTATATCCCTCTTTTGTTAATATTTTATCACAATTTCTTAAAACAACTGCCTCATCATCTATTACAAGTATTTTTATATCCTCTTTCATATTATTTCTTTCAATGATTTATTATGATTGCTAATTATATTTGAATAAATTTCTAATTATTAATATCTCATTAATGATTCCATATCGGCAATCTGATGATAAATACAGCACCAACGCCCAGACAGCTTTCAACACTTATAGAACCTTTATGTAATTCAATAATATTCTCACTTATAGCAAGCCCCAAGCCCGTTCCGTCTCCCTCTCTTTTAGTTGTAAAAAATGGTTCAAATATTCTGGATTTATAATTATCTGGAATCCCAGTACCAGTATCAGTAAATGATATTTCAACATACTCACTCCCTTTTACCATATCGGAACTCACTGTAACGATTCCTCCTTCGGGCATCACATCAAATGAATTTAACAATATATTTATAAATACTTGTTCAATTTTATTTACATCTACCATAACCTTTGGCAGAGAATAATTAATTTTTTTTACAATTTCAATTTTCTGAAAATCTGCTTGTTTGGATGCAAGAAATAAACTCTTTTCTATGATTTTATTTATATCTTCTGGCGCTAATATAAATTCTGAAGAGCGAGCAAATTCAAGTAATTCTTTAACTATCTTTCTACACCTGTTTGCTTCATTTATAATAATATTGACTTCATCTTTTATAGAATTGTCATTTTTAAAATTATCTTTCAATAGATAGGCAGATGTCATTATTCCAACAAGAGGATTATTAACCTCATGTACCAATCCACAAGCAAGCCTTCCGATGGACACCAACTTCTCAGCCTGAGATAAAGCTTCCCTTGATTTGTTAAGTTCATTCGTTAATTTTTCAAATTTCTCTCCGAATTCTTTTTTAAATCTATTTTTATTTTGATTTAGATTCTTAATTTTTCTTATCAATAAATTAATAGAATTCAACAATTCTGATATTTCTGCAGGGACATTATCTTGAATGTAATTTTCATCCCCGTCCTTAAATGAATTAGTGACCCTTTCGCTTAGATTTTTAATCGGACTGGTTATATATTTGTTTATTAAAATAATTAATATGAAAGAGAGAGAAATAATTAATCCTGATGAAATTACAATATACCAAACTCTGCTCCTGGAAATTCTATCTTCTATCCATTTTTCCAATGATGTATTATTGACAATCCCAAGAACCTTCTTTTCTCCATTCTCAGAACCCAAAATCCTAACCTTCTCTTCTGGCATTAAGTTTAACTCGCTTTTACTCTGAAAATTATCATTTTCATATTCATCATTATCAATATCAACCATTCCTGTTTTGTCATCTTTATTAAATAACTTTATCTGATCTATATCTTCATAATTTTCAATAAATTCTATCAAATTATCAATTTCTTTATTATCTAATTCAGGCATTTTGCTGGCTATATTGGACCTAAAATATTCATTTAAATGAATATTCGGATTTACTAATTCCTTTATAAGCCGTTTCCTCTCTAAACTCAAAATAAAATGAATAAAAAGAAACAAACTTATTAACAAAAAAATATCAACAAACAGTATAATTTTTACTGTTATTTTATTAAACATAATGCATTAATTATGTTATGTCTGAAATTAGTATATCTTTAAATTTTATTATTTAGAAATTTGATTACAATCGGTTTATTTCTATTATTAACATTTAAAAAATTAATAAAAATTAGGAGAATATCTTTTCAAAATGTACACAACTTCCAAATCTAATCCTGAAATAAAGTAATTCAATTTTACAACACATTGGTAAATATAATAATTTTATTAAAAAAAAACATAAAAATTTTTATGTCTAATATAAATTTTAACCAAAAAAACAACGAAATTTGTAACTTATTATCAGATAATAAGCTACAAGTACGTTAAAAATTAACTGTCTAACGAAATTTTTAACACTTGTTAATATAGAACTTATGGTTGCAAAAATTCCTACTTTTTTACTTAAAATCGACACTTTTATGTGTTGTTAGGCAGTTTTTTAAATACACCGTTCAATCGTGCTCTAAATATATAAAAAAAGGTCTTATTATTAATAAAAAATTTAATTTTATAAAATAATAACACGATTTGTCATTCCCCCGAGTACTCGGGGGAATCCAGTAATATTTTGGGGCTAAACAACGCAGTCATTCCCCCGAGAACTCGGGGGAATGATTTCTTGTGTTATTGATGTTTTGATTATTTCTAAAAAAGTACTTTCGTGAAAGCCTATTAAATAAAAATAGACGGAAGATATTCTCCCAATTATAAAAAATATAAAACCTTCTAAATATAGAATCTATATCGATTGAATAATTTCAATAATTTTATATTATAATAGTTCATGTCAAAAAAGTGTAATAATAAACTTCATAAATTTAACTATGATTAAAGTAAAAGACAATATAAAAATTTAATATAATAATTTTCACCAAAACGACTGATGAGGATGTAACATCAGGATTTAACAATATTACAATGAAAATTTCTTCTTAAGTTTTGCCCTTCCTTTTCAAAATTATATCCTCCAATAATTATCCGCGATTTACTCCCTTCTGTATAAAACCTTTTGTGAAAAGTTAATAAGCACTTTCTTTGACACTATTTACAAGATAACTTAATCCTTTTTTCCCTATACTATAAATTTCACAACACAGTGTAAAACTAAAATTTTTAAACAAGAGCACTTAATTGTAATCATCAATTTTCACTTGACAAAGATAAAGATGTTAAATATATTATAAATTAAAATAATATAGCGGCAATTTTGTTATTTTAAACAGACAGATTTATGTATTTAAAACAACATTAAAAATGGAAGGAGATGAAATTGATAAAGTTAACACCTCCTTTATCGGATGAGATTGTGAGGAAACTAAAGGCTGGGGATGAAGTATTAATAAGCGGTATTATATATACGGGGAGAGATGCGGCTCATAAGAGATTAGTTGAACTTTTGGACAATGATAAACCTCTCCCAATAGATGTGAAAGGGCAAATAATATATTACGTGGGTCCTACACCTGAAAGACCAGGTAAACCTATCGGTTCTGCAGGTCCAACTACTTCTTATAGAATGGACCCCTACGCTCCGAGGCTTATTGAAATAGGTCTTAAAGGTATGATTGGCAAGGGCGAACGTGGTAATAATGTTGTTGAAGCTATGAAAAAATATGCGGCTGTGTACTTCGCAACAATTGGAGGTGCTGCAGCCTTGATTGCAAGACGAATTGTCTCATCAAAAATTGTTGCTTATGAGGATTTGGGAGCAGAAGCTATAAGAGAACTGGAAGTGAAAGATTTTCCCGCTGTAGTGGCTCAGGACTCGCACGGAAACAATATCTATGTGACCGGCAAACCAAAATATAAAACCGCTTAAATTTTTTTAATAAATTTTTATATAATTACTTTTTTTTTGAATATTTTACAAGAGAGAAAAGAAGATTTTTTTGGAATCATAGGGCAGATTTAATTTGAAAAAAAAGATTGTTATATCTTTAATATTTTTCGTAGCAGTTTTACCAAGTTTAATTATCTCTCAGCAGAAAGATAGCAAAAGTTCATTCACTATAGTTAGAGTGAAATATAGTGGTGGAGGTGATTGGTACATCGACCAGAGTTCACTTCCCAATCTTCTGAAATTTATTAAAGAAAATACCAATATAGATGCAGCCTCAAAGGAATTAAGAGTAGAAATTTCCGATGAGGCTCTTTTTTCTTATCCATACATCTATATAACAGGGCATGGGAATATTAGATTTTCAGAAGAGGAGGTAAAAAGGCTGAGAAAATATCTAATTGGAGGTGGTTTTTTGCATGCAGACGACTGCTACGGAATGGACAAATCCTTCAGAAGGGAGATGAAAAGGATCTTTCCAGATAAGGAATTTGTTGAACTCCCTTTCAGTCATGGTATTTACCATTGCATGTTCGAATTCAGAAGTGGTCTTCCGAAGGTTCACGAACATGACGGTGGTCCCCCGCACGGGTATGCTCTATTTCATAATGGGAGAATGATAGTCTTCTATTCATTTAATACTGACCTTGGAGATGGCTGGGAAGACTTCGAAGTACATAAAGACCCGCAAGAAAAGAGAATCGATGCATTGAAAATGGGAAGTAACATCATTTTCTGGGCATTAACACATTAGTTACTTCCTTTTGAAAAAAGAAGTAGCCTACTTTCTTTGAAAAGAAAGTAGGCAAAGAAACTTTTTACTTATTTCTAATTCGTTGCTTTGCAACGAATTAGAAATGCTTGAATCTTTTATTTATCAAAGAAAAAATAACAGTTTACAATTCCTTTAAAATTATGAATCCAGAAGAAATTTATAACCGAATCATAAACAAATTAAAAAGACTCAAGAGAAAAGAGATTTTGTTGATATTTGGAGAGAAGTTTCTCCTATTTTTATCCTTATCCTTCATTGGTATTTATATTGTGACGTTGGCAGAGTCTATCTTTAGATTTTCAGCGGTTGGAAGAAAAAC
>JAUWXV010000265.1 GCA_030616165.1 bacterium
TATTTCTGCAGATTTTAAGTGATTATAAAAAAATAAAATAGTTCAGAAATAAACTGATAAAATATGAAATTCATTGCAAACTTGCGGGAAATATTCACATATTTAAGAGAAGACAGGATGAAAATCTGGAATATTTTTCAATTTTTTTCTATCTGTTTAATATTTGTGATATTTCCCTTCAGTTTATATGGACAGAATAATTTTGATTTTAGACCCGAGGCGTTTGGAATAGTCTCTATAAATGAGCCTTGGAAGAAAAACAATATTCCCCTCCGTGATAAAATACATTATTACATAACCAGAAACTCCAGAAGCAACACTTTATTTTCAAGACAGTTTCAAGTAGATTCCACATCGCAAAAATTTGTGATAAGGGAAAGGTTGTCCAATTTTGATATGAATATTCCCCAAATACTTGACATTGAAGAGGTTGTGAAAAAGAGAATTGAAATTTCAAATAAAGAGATATTCAGTAAGAGATTCAATGAGAGTGCAAAAGAGAAAATAGAAAAATCTAATGAAAGGATGGGAAAAGGATTTGGTTTTTCTATTCCGATGCCGGTTCAGAGTAAGACTCTTCAGAGTATAATTGGGTCAGATATAAATTTAAACATTACCGGTAAAGTGGGAATGAAGGGAAACTTAATCCAAAGAGACCAGAACATTGTAAAGACTAATATAAATCAATCATCGGATTATACATTTAAACTTGAGCAGACACAGAGATTTAAAATCGGTGGGAATATAGGCAAATTGATTACGTTGGATATAGATCAGGATTCTCAGAGAGATTTTGATTTTTTGAACACAATTGATCTTCATTACACAGGCGAAGATGATGCTATATTTACCGATGTCTGGGCAGGAAATATAGAACTTTCACTTCCTGCAACACGGTTTGTAACGTTCAGCGGCAGCAATCAGGGACTTTTCGGACTAAAATCTTCTATAGCAGTAGGACCTGTTAAACTCACCACAATCGCAAGCCTTGAAAAGGGACAAAAGCAGAAATTATCTTTGAAGGGAGGTGCAAAAGCGCAAAATATTATAATTAAAGATTATGAGTATGTCAAGGGAACTTATTTCTTCGTTGATAAAGATTATCGTGATAATTTCAAGTACAATGAAACAAAAACTTTGCTGCTTCAGCCTGACCCAGACAAAGTAATTACTGATATAGAAGTCTGGAAAGCGGGTAGGAATTATCATCTGAAGACGGATTCGAGGTATGGATGGGCACTTTATGATGCCGATATGGATAAGCCCGATGTTTATGCGGATACTTTAAATGGTGAGTCACAGAATACCCGAATAGGAAATTTTATACGGCTTGAACAGAATGAGGACTACTTCGTAAATAAGGAATTCGGCTATATAATATTAAACCAGAGGGCAATGAATGAGATAGTAGCGGTGAGTTATAAGACTGTTAGTGGCAAAGAACAAGGTATACTTAATCCAGAGCCAGGAGAAGTTCTTATTTTAAAAATGATAAGGACTGATGACCCCCGTCCAAGTGACCAAGTTTGGAAGGATGGGTTGGAGTGGCAAAATGTATATTTTCTCCGTCAAAGAAATATAGACCCTGAGGGCCTTGAGATAAGCATTGTCGATAACAGAAGCGGTGCAAGGGAAAGGATTCAGCCGGGTGGGCAGAACTATCTTGAAATATTCAATCTTGACAGACTCACCGAAACCGGTGACCCTCGTTCTGATGATAAGGTTGATATAAACAATACAAACATCTTTAATTTTTTCAGAGGAGAATTAATCTTTCCTGATAACAGACCATTTGACCCGGAAGGAGCATCAGACCTTTTGGATGAAAAGCGGAATCCTGATTTATATGACAAACTTTTTATCAACCAATCCCAGTATGCACAGATAAGCAAATTCGACATAGAAGTTAAACTTTCAAGTGCAAGTGCGACTTATAATTTGGGATTTAATCTTCTGCCTGGAAGCGAAGAGATTAATCTCGGGGGGATGCCACTTATCAAGGGGCAGGATTACGAAATAGATTATAATACAGGCAGACTTCAGATACTGAATGAGATGGCAATTAAACCAGGGGCAGACCTTGATATAAAATATGAAAATGGAGAGATATTTCAGCTTGATAAAAAGACTCTTGTTGGGATGCGGAGCGAATATAACTTTATGGACAATGGATTTATAGGATTTACAGGGATTATGCTTAGTGAAAGAATCCTTGAACAGAGGGTCAGGCTTGGTCAGGAACCAATAAAGAATTTTGTTTGGGACATTAATTCCAGATTTAGTTTAGAACCAAATATTATAACAGAAGCACTTGATTTTCTCCCCATTATTGACACTAATGCCCCATCAAAACTCCTGTTTGAGGGGGAATTGGGACAGGTTCTTCCCAATCCTAATACTATCAATGTTGGCAGTATGGGGGACATAAATGGTGTAGCAGACCTTGATAACTTTGAGGGCAGTTCTATGTTTACTACTGTACCTATTATGAGAAAAAGCTGGTTCAGGTCGAGCATTCCATTTTTCGATGAACAGACCGGTATTGCAGACCCTGCAACGCAGTTCCGCGCTGAAAAACGCGGAAAATTAATCTGGTATAATCCATACCGTCAAGTCCCTATTAAAGAGATATTTCCTTATAAAGATGTCAATACTCGAACTGGAACAATGACTAATGTTCTGGTTCTTAAAAGGATTGCAGATAAAAACCATCCACCTGAGCCAAGTATCTTTGAATGGTGGAGTGGTATTACAACTCCTCTTTCTACTTCATATTTTAACCAGAGCGAAACAAGATTTATAGAAATCTGGATAAAGGGAGAAAGGGGAAAGGTTCACTTTGATATGGGACTTATAAGTGAGGATGCCATACCGAATGGAACTCTGAACACTGAAGATACCGCAGGGGGGAGGGCTAATGGAATACTTGACTCTGGTGAGGATAAGGGGCTTGATGGTATTGAGGCAAAGGATGGAACCAATCCAGAAGAAAAATTTGACGACGACTGGTATTATACTTTTAAAAGTGATGAGTACAGTAACATTAACGGAACGGAAGGAAATGGGAGTGGTGGTAAAATAGACGGCGTGTTAATACCGGATACGGAAGATATAAACAGAAATGGCGTACTGGATACAAGAAACGATTATTTCGAATATACATTTACACTTGGAAGGACTCATTCAGATTTTGACAGTCTTGTAGTAGGGGGGCAGGATAATTCATACGGATGGCGTTTGTACAGGATACCCATTGATAGAGCAAAGAAGAAAGGAAATCCTGATCTAACGAGAATTGAATTCGCAAGGATTTGGGTGGAAGGTCTTGATGTCGGAGAACAGGTTGAGATATCATCTATAAATCTTACTGGTAATGATTGGAAAGAATTAGGAGTTTCTTCAAATATAGACTCAGTTGATTTTAAAAAAAGGAACGGAACAATAGAAATTAGTGTAATAAATACGGATGAGCATAAGGAAATATATACACCCCCCAGAGAAGGCCTTCAAATAGAAGACAGAATTACAGGTGCAAAACAGAGAGAACAGTCTTTGGCTTTTAAATATGTAAATATTGCACCTGAGGAGGCAGCAGCCGTTCAGAAATCTTTCATGAGGGAACAGGATGCCATTCATTATAAGGAATTGAAGATGTTTGTTCATGGAGACGAAAATATAAATGTTTTATCCGATTCCACTACTGATGTATTGTTTTTCTTCAGGTTCGGGCGAGATGAGGATAATTACTTTGAGGTCAGGGAATATCTTTTTCCGGGGTGGGATGAAAGAAATGAATTCAGGATTCCTATAACCAAGTTGAGCGGTCTTGAGTTTGAGTTCCCAGAAACTAAAGCAGGTTATCCAGAATGGGGTGAAGGAAAATTTTACAGAATAGTTGGAAGCCCGACCATAAGACACCTTCAGGTAGTTACCGCAGGTATTATCAATAAAGGGAGAGATTTCAAATCGGGTGAACTCTGGATGGATGAAATGAGGGTAAGCAATGTAGAAAAGGTAAAAGGGATTGCTATGAGAACCAGAGTTGAATTGACTTTAGCCGATATAGGCAAACTTTCTGGAGATTTGGAAAAAAAAGATTCTGACTTTCATAATGTAAATGACCGATGGGGAAGCGGTGGCAATACAGTTACTGCAAATTTAGTGGGAAATTTTGATTTGGGGAGGATGATTTCAAGCGAAAGAATACTTACAATTCCAATATCTTTCAATTTTGGAAAGAATCAGAATATTCCTAAATACCTTACGGGGAAGGATATACTCACAAAGAGCGGTTCCGTGCCCGATTCTTTAATTGAACGTGAGACCATTTTAACTAAAACTTCAAGCTTCAATTTTTCTTTTAAAAAGAATATCCCTTCAAAGAACTGGTTCATAAAAAATACAATAGATAAAATGAGTTTTTCTTATTCTAATTCACAATCATTTTCAAAGAATTACAATACTAAATTCAATCGCAATAACACTGGAAAGACAACTTTTAGTTATGTATTACCGATTCCATCAGATAAGCTTGCTTTAAGTCCTTTTGGATGGCTTGGAGAGGAGACATTTTTGATTGGAGCATTAAACAAGTTGAAATTTTCATTGATTCCCAACAGTATCAGTCTCAGTGCAACCACCTCAGAGAATAAGACAAGTTCGAAATTAAGAGGAGGTATTGAAAAAAAGGTAAAATCCTTTAATCTTTCTCGTAATATCTCTCTTGGATTTATGCCAATAAATAATCTTCCTGTTACATTTACACGAAATTATAACAGTGATATGAGGAAAGTCAAAAATAAGTTTTCAATATTTACTGGGAATTTCGGACAAGAATTGAGTGCGGCACAAAACATTGGTTCCTCATTCCAAGCAAAGCTATTTAGTTGGCTAACAAATAGATTTAATTATACCTCGAATTATTCGCTTGATAATAATATACAACTTCCAGAAGCCGGAAAAACAGCGTCCAATAGAACTCAGAAACAAGCAGATGTTACAATTGACATGGCAGGGATGTTCGGACTTAAAGAGAGCAAAACTACAAAAAGGGCAGGAGCAGGAAATGTAAGGATAAGAAGACCTATTATTAAAGATGAAGAGGAGA
>JAUWXV010000104.1 GCA_030616165.1 bacterium
CTGACATATCCATCAAATGGGAAAAATATACCGGCAAATACAAATCTTTCGATATCACTTTTTAAAATTATTTCTAAATTAATTCGGTCTCTTTATTCATCAGGAATGAGGCAGAAGAAATCAATACTAACTATGGGAGTGAATTATGGAAGAACTAAAAAGTTTCATACGGCATGTCCAGGATTTCCCTAAAAAAGGGATAGGATTTAAAGATATTACTACACTTTTGAAAGAAGAACCACAATTCTGTCGTGTCATTGATTTAATCTGTGAGCATTTTAACAATAAAAAGATAGATTCAGTTCTGGGGATTGAAGCAAGAGGGTTTATATTTGCAGGTGCAGTAGCATACAAACTGAAAAAAGGAATGATACCGGTTCGAAAACCCGGAAAATTACCCGCAGAAACAATTAAAGAAGAATACATGCTTGAATATGGAACAGATGCCGTCGAAATGCACCTCGATGCGGTAAAAAGCGGCAGTAAAGTTTTAATTGTGGACGACCTTTTGGCAACCGGTGGTACAGTGAAAGCCACTTGCAATCTCATTGAAAAAGCAGGAGGAATCGTTCAGGGAATTGCTTTTCTAATTGAACTCGACTTTCTCAAAGGAAGGGATAAATTGAAAGATTATGATATATTCACATTATTACACTTCGAATCTGAATAATCTTACTCAAAAATATCTTTTCTGCTGGCGAAAGTGTTCCCACAAAATATCCTATAATAATCTCTTTCAACAAAATGTAGGGGCGAACCCCTGTGCGTGCACTGTGTGTTCGCCCTCCTTGTTTTCTAACAGCTAATAGTTAAAAGCTAACAGCAAAAACCTAACACCTTGAGGCAAAATCTCAATCCTTGTTTTAATGTTTATAACTAATGCGGGAACTCAACACGCCTTATAGGACCGATTGTTAGAAAGAGAACCACCAGCGCAAGCGGATACATAATTCCAGAAGCAATCCATACTGGCAGAAATGAAAAGTAGTCCGACACTGGGCCAATTACAAGGTTAGCTAACACTCCTCCAATCGCACCAATGGTTCCAGCCAGACCCATCACCGTTGCCACAGAATTCGAATCAAATATCTCGCTGATAATTGTCACATAATTGGTAATCCAGAAGCCATGCGCCATCATCAGCAGTGACATAAATGCAATCGCTATTTCAGCGTTGGCTGCATAGGCAGCCAAAGTGGAAAACATTGTCAGGATCGCTGCAATTGTCATTATTGACTTCCGCACCGTATTCACTGACATCCCGGATTTTATAAGACGGTCCGAAACCCACCCCCCGGCAAGATTGGACACTCCCAGTGCTAAAAATGGTATCCATACCAATTCTTTACCTATCCGTTGTAAAGAAACATTCCGTTCCTGACTGAGGTACAGCGGAATCCAGAACATATAAAAATAAAATACCCAGTCCACGAGAAATCGCATCAGTGCCAGCCCCCATACCTGCTTCATACGAAGAAGTACCTTCAATGGTACAATTGACTCTTTCTTTAGACTCTCTAAAGCTCCAACTGCCGCTTTTCCCTGACCATTTTCGATATGTGCCAGTTCCCTACCGGTAATAAATGGAGAGTCTTTGGGTTTATGAAAGAAGATCCACCATAACAGAACCCATATTCCCCCTATGATGCCTGTTGCAAAAAACGCCCCCCGCCAGCCAACCCATCCAAAGAGCCACAACGTCATTGGTGGAGCAACGACGGCACCCAACGCCGCACCACCAATAGCAATACCGATAGCCGTTGCCCGTTCTTTATACGGGAACCATTCCGTTGCCCCTTTTGTCGCTCCCGGAAAACACCCGCCTTCACCCACTCCTAAAAAAAACCGGGCGACTCCCAACTGCATCGGATTCTGCACCAGCCCATGCACCGCACTCGCCAGCGACCAGAATCCCAAAGACAGAACCATCCCCAGACGCGTCCCCAGCCAATCAATCAGACGACCACCAAGAAAAAACATAATGGCATAACTCAGAAGAAAAGCAGTCGTAACCTGCGAATATGCAGTGTTACTCATTTGAAATTCCTTTGTTATCTCCGGCGCCACTATGGAGAGCACCTGCCGGTCTAAAAAACTTAAAGAAGTGGCGATAAAAAGGAGACCGCAGAGCCACCATCGAAGTTCTTTAATTTTCAACATATATCCTTCTTTATAGTTTGAATGTTTGTATCTGAGGCGCATTACATTAAACGCTTTAATGTCATTTCAACCGCTAAATTGAACTGCCTTCAGCAACAATTTCCAATTCCATTCCTAATACTTTTGACAATTTTTTTATTCTTGATAAATTATGCCCGATGCTCAAGGCAAAATGATGTGTGGGACCTGCCTTGCTCCATCGCTCAACAAATGTCGCGACATCCGGAACAAAACGCCCTCTGGTATTGGTATTTCCAGTGGCAGGAATCGCCCCTGGCATTGACTCTCCCTCTGCGGCGACAAATTTGAACCTCCCATCGAATGTTTGGGTTAATCCAAGTATAGTGATCAGTCCTGTCTTGATTTTAAACTCCACCGAAGCCCCGTGACCTGCCTTGCCGTGATATAAACTTAATCCCCGCAAAATAGGCTTCTCATCACTGATTGCAATATGTCCTGACCCATCATGCCCCACAAGAACATAGTCATCGTCAAAGTTTGCGGGATGCAATTCCGCAAATGAACCCCCTGCTCTAAAACGGTCCATGATAAGCATTGCAACACAATTTTTCAGGTCACCTTCACCTGCAACTGGAACACCCCTTCCAGTCAACAGCGAATTGCCGACAATCATTCCGGCAATCAGGTTCACATATTCCTTCGCATATCTACCATGGTAATAGTATGCGAATCCTGTCAAATCAAAATCCTTCACCATTGCATCCAACCCAACCGAAATTCTTGCAGACCACTGTAATGACTCTTCAGTTACCGGCCCGGCAATCTTTTCTGCACCCGGCGGTGGAAAATGAAAAAAATCTTTTATCTCTTTGACTCTCGCATTCAACTGCTCATCAGTCACATCATCAACGCGTTGGTGAAGGTCTCCCATCTCTAACATTTCAACATGCAAGCCAAAATGACCCTCAAGCATTGCCGGATCGGACTGCATGTCCAGCATCCACTCGAAAGTGTGCCCCATAAATCCAAGCCTGGCATTCCGCAGGGTATGGATAACAGCAGCGACTTCAGTCCACTCTCGGATTTCCCGCCAGGCACGTTCATCATCATACAGCATTCCGAAGATGATGTCGTGAACAGGTATATTGGCACGCTCACAGGCACAGGCGATTTCAGGTAGAGATGTGCAGTTATCGTGTTCCAACTGGAGAAAAGTTGTAGCCTTTTCAGGGTCCATTCCAGGAGTTGGCTGCAGCCCGATTAACACCATAGGTGCTTTTCCCCTCTGAGCAACCGGAAGGACCATACAGGACTGTACATAGGTGGTCACATCACAAAAAATCATATCCACCTGCTCACGTGCAAAAAGGTCCCCCGCCTCATAACCCCTCTCGGTGGTATCAACAAGACCCGCCGAAACAACCTCCACACCAAATGCTCTTACCCGCTCCTCAAAATCTACCCTGTATTTTTCTAGTTTCTCACGAAGCCCTGAAAACTGCGGCCAATAACGGAAAAAACCAACGCTGAATACTCCTATTTTACACTTAGCCATACTTTCACTCCTCTTTTAATGTGAACTTTTATCAATCGGATTGTCAGTTACACTAAGAAAATTTAAAAAAATATACTACCCTGAACATAAGTAATGTTAAGAATATATTCTTCCGATTAAAATATATAATAACATAATTTTTAAAAATGTATTTCGTTTTCCTTTACTAGATGACACGGCAAAAAGTATAAAAATTTTGTTTTTAAATCTTTTCTGGAATAATTGAAAAATCGGTCAGAGAACATTTTAAACTTATTAAGAAATATGACAAAAGTAAAGATAATTTTAACCAGCATCTTTAGCAAATGTCATTTGAACCTATCAAAAGTTAATACATTATTACCAAATATCTGCTTTGAGGAGTTATAATCATATTTATGGTGGGATTGAAGCGAAAATAGAACAACAAGGAATTATTGCAAAACTTTAAAATTCTTTTGCTTTTTATATTTAAAATATTTATTATTAACTCAATCGCATAACTAAAGAGTTTCAACGAATCGACAGCCGTCAGCGAGTTTTATGAAAGTAAAAACCATAATTTTAAAAAATTCCAGGAATAAGAAAATGAAAAAATATGCTAATTTTCTAATTATTCATTTTTTGTTGTTTCAGGTTTGTAATATATTTAGCCCGCCGTCAAATGCACAGCCGGCAGAGGGACCAAAGGATGTATGGCAGAGACCCTGGGAAGGAGTCCCGGAATATTACCGTAACTGGGATTATCCGGATTTTCAATTTCCTGCTGATATTTCTGAATGGAAAAAACAACGTATCGAAGTTCAAGAAACGTTATTGAAACTTTTAGGTGACCGACCTCTGCGCCCTAAGTCATTACAAATAAGGACTATTTTCCGAAAAGAGCAGAATGGATATATACTGGAGAAGTTCGAGTTTGATAATGGTGTAGATGGTCGGGTGCCTGGATACATTGCTATTCCTGCGAATTTGCAGGGGAAGGCACCAGCGATTCTTGGGCTGCACGGACACGGGAGTTCAAAAGATAATATTCTCGGAACCAATCCGGATACTCAGCAGGCAATCATGGCACTTTTGGTATCAAATGGTTTTATCGTGATGGCGATTGACAGCTATTTTAACGGTGAGCGCCGCGGCACTGGACCTGCTGGAACTCTCGAGATGCAGGAAAGGGGAAGCAATCAGGAAATGTCACAGTTTAAGATTAACTTATGGTTTGGCCGTTCTCTTTGGGGAATGCAGCTTCGGGACGAGCAGATAGCGCTGGATTTTCTGACAGGCAGGTCTGAGGTTGATGCAAACAGAATAGGAGTAACGGGAATGAGTATGGGTAGCACTCGGGCATGGTGGTTAGCTGCAATTGACGAAAGAGTTCAAGCTGTGGTGGGCGTTGCATGTTTTACAAGATATAAGGAACTTATTGAACAACGCTATTTACGAGCGCATGGGATTTACTATTTTGTTCCCGGAATGCTTAAGCATTTTGATACTGAAGCAGTCATGGGCTTGATTGCGCCGCGTCCGTTCTTAGTATTAACCGGAGACAGCGATGCAGGGTCACCATTGAGCGGGATTAAGGTGCTGGAGAAAAAACTTAATACTGTTTATTCATTGTATAATGATAAGGAAAAGTTTAAAAGTATTGTCTATCCGAATACAGGGCATGTTTATACCGATGATATGAAATTTGAGATGTTGAGATGGTTTCAAAAATACCTTAAGCCGTGATTTGTATAAAATATTCCTGAATTCATCCCTCAGTAGAACTTAATTTCTTTTTCAAAAGAAAGGAACTAACTCCCATTCATTAAATAAAGCATTTAAAATTCTCTGAAAAAAACGACCTAACATATTATATAATAAAAACAAAAATTCAGCCGGGAGAATAAAATGAAAAAGTATATTTGCATTTTGCTGTTGTCTCTTATTTTATTTTCGACAATTTCATTTTCCCAGATAAAACTGGGAGTGATGACTTATAGTTACCGTCATCTTCCATACGAAGAGATGCTTCAGCAGTGTCAGCGTCTGAACATTCATTACATAGAACTGGATGGCAGTCATGCAAATTATCTACAATATTCACCAGAAGACGCGCAAAAACTTATTGAAACTGCAAAGAAGTACGGCATCACGATTGATGTATATCATGCGGGGGCAAGAGATGAGGAAGGTTGGGATAAACTGTTCCGATTTGCAGAGGCACTTGGGGTTAATGTAGTTTCCTCTGCGATTACCTATGAGCCCTTAGAAATGGGCATTAAATACGCTAAAAAGCACAATATAAAACTTGCACTTCACAATCACTGGGTACCAATGGCGGGAAGAAACAAATGGCAAACACTCGAGTACGACCGTGACTTTGATAAAGTAGCAAATCAATTTCCTGACCCGGTATTTGGATTCAATCTGGACAACGGTCATTTTGCCTTATCGGGAGGGAGTCCCATTTCCATTCTCAAAAAATACTACGACCGCATATATCATATCCATTTTAAGGATTATGCATTATTAGGAAGACAACCCACAGGTACGCCGTTTGGGAATGGAGCCGCAGAAACTGTAGCATGTCTCAAATATCTCAAAGATAAAAACTATCCCTATCTAATTGCACTTGAATATGAAAGAGATGATATAGATATATTTCATGAGGCAAGAAATTATTTTATTCAGTCGAAAAAGATACTTGGCACATTTAATCCTGTTTCCCCGAATGTCGGTTATGCGCCGAAATTCGTTTATAAAGATGTCGATTCTAAATTTCAGGGCGGAAGACCGACATGTTGTCTTGTACATGATTTAAACAGAGATGGTTTAAAAGATATTATTATTGGCTCATTCGATGAGGAGAACAATCTCGTATGGTATGAGAATCCCACATGGCAGAGGCATCTTATGGCAAACATTAACCTCGAAGCCGGCGGGGCATTGATAGACATCAACAATGACGGACGGCTGGATATTATCGGCGGAAATGATTATAGAGGAGATGAATTATACTGGGTAGAAGCCCCGGAAGACCCTGCTCGCCAGTGGAAGGTACATCTGATAGATAAAGAATTCAGGAAATACCATGACCAGGCTTTTGGAGATATTGACGGCGATAGAAGAAAGGAATTGATGATACCGACACAAGGCGGAGAGAAGATAATGGTCTATTATATTCCGATAGACCCGACCGTTGAGCCCTGGCCAAAATCATACAGAAATATCATAGCGGATGAAGTTTCAGACCTTGAAGGAATAGCCGCAGTTGATATAAACCGTGACGGCATAACAGACATAGTTTGCGGCGGATACTGGCTCATAAAAGCAAAAGGAGAACCTAACAGGTGGATTACTCAGCAATTTTCGCAACTGAAAAAAACAAAACTGGCGATAGGTGATATCAATAATGACAGCTATCCCGATATTATTCTTGCCGAAGGAGAAGTTGACAGCGGTAAACTGGTATGGTATGCAGGACCGGAATATGACAGGGAATATTTTATCGATGAAAATTTATTCCATCCTCATTCGCTTGTAATAGAAGACTTTGACCACGATGACCATCTTGACATAATTGTCGGAGAGATGGGTCTCAAAGAATACGGACCGAAAGCAAGAATTATCTTTTACCATAACAAAGGAAACGGAGAAGGGTTTGAGAAAACCGTTGTCAGTAAAGGAATCCCAACGCACAACACGGTTTGTACAGACATCGACAATGACGGAGACATCGACATTATTTGCAAATCTTTTGAAGAACGCACAGTTGGCATATTGTATAACCAGGAGAGGTAATTACCTGAAAACTGCGATACAATAATAATTTCCAAAAAACCGGATGTTTTACTAAAATTTAAAAATAAATTGTCATTGCGAGGAGTCCCGAGTACTCGGGACTCACAATGACAAAAAGTTCGATTTTTTTTGCACTTATTCGATTTAAATAATTATCTTTTTATATTAATTTTAAATAACCTATTGCAATTTTAGAGTAATTACGCTTAAGTTCTGTTTCTTAACTAACTCTATAAAACTTTTGTAAATTTTTAAAAATGAATAATATTTGTATATTTTAATGCTATTTTAAAGCTATTAAAACTAAATAAAACATAGTCCTGTCATTCTGATCCTGAAACATGTTCAGGATCTTCAGAATCTATTGTTTATTCTTTATTTAGATGCTGAAATAAATTCAGCATGACAGATACACTATAGTAATTTTAAAGTATATTAATAAAAATTTACAAAAGTTCAGTAACTCTATTTAAAAACCTTTCTATCTCAACAAGTAAAATATCTAATATAAGTGTAAAAATATATTTTAATTATTATCTTGCAGGTGGTGCAAAAATGAAATACAAAGTATTATTAATCATAACTTTTTTATTAGCCTTTTATTCAACCATTTGGTCACAAAATTATGTAATCAGAAAAAAAATTCAATCATTGACCGACCAGGTCTCAACACTTCGTCTTAAAACTGATATTGACAAATTAGTCGGTTTTTACAATCGAAACACTTTTTCTGACACAGTTTCCGAAAATAAAGGAATCGGCGCAGCACGAAGATGGCTCTACAGCGAATTTGTAAAAATTAATAATGCCAGCGGCGGACGAATGAAAGTCTATTACGACAATTTTTACAAAAAATTATCCGAAAGATTCAAAAATGTAGCAAATGAAGATTCAATAAAATTAGTTAATGTAATCGCCGTTATTCCGGGAACTTCATCAGAAAGAGTTTTAATTATCAACGGACATTATGATTCTCGTACCTATTCAGGAACAGATACTGAAAGTTTTGCTCCGGGAGCAAACGATGACGGCAGTGGGACAATTGCATTATTGGAATTAGCACGTATCTTATCCAGAGAAAGATTTAAAAATACTATTATGCTGGCAGCACTTATTGCTGAAGAACAGGGATTATGGGGAGCCGCCCACTTAGCTGAACAGGCAAAAAACACAAAAATGAAAGTAGAAGGTGTAATTGCAAATGATATGATTGGAAATATTACTGGCGGTGACGGTAAGTCCGATAACACCATCTTACGTTGTTTTTCACCTGACCCGATAGATTCACCTTCACGAAACTTTGCTCTTTATGTTAATAAAATCAGCGATGAATATTTTCCGTTGTTGAAACTAAAAATGATATTCCGTTTAGACCGTTTCGGTCGTGGTGGAGACCATTTGCCCTTTATTCGCCAAGGATTTGCTGGCATCAGGTTGACAGAACCTTATGAAAACTACAAAATACAGCATTCATCTGATGATACACCGGATAATATCTCTTTTGAATATTTCACTCGTACCACGCAGCTAAATCTAACAGTCGCTTCATACTGGGCAAACTCACCCGAAACGCCTGAAATTGTATCTATAACTCGTGACCCGGACTATAAAACTATTTTAAAATTTACTTGCCCCGAACCACAAATAAACCTTCAGGGATTTCAGGTTTATATCCGTGAAACCGATTCCGAATACTGGACTGAATCAATCTTCTTTCCGACTCCGAAAGCCACAATAGAAAATACTAAAGGAAAAGTTTATAACATTGCGCTTCAAAACCGGGATAGGGATTACTACATATTCGGATTAGCCTCGGTTAATAAAGAAGGCTATGAAAGCATAGCATCAACATACAATGCTGACAGATAAGGGAGCAGAGATAAAGAGTAAAATTATTAAAAACGATGACTTTTCTGCCATTATGTAATATTATCAATGATAAAATAACATCTAAGATTCAGGGAATTTGTATCCTGTGACCATAAAAACCTGCGGGAGACCATCTATATCGGAGTTAAAAAATATCATACATATATCTGGAGAAAAAAATAGTTGCGTATGAATAACCAAATAAAAAAACAGATTAATTATAAATAATGATAAAATAAATAATTACCTGAAAACTGCGATACAATAATAATTTCCAAAAAACCGGATGTTTTACTAAAATTTAAAATATAAAATGTCATTGCGCGAGTCTCTCCGCATTCTGCGGGGAGATGTGGCAATCTCATCTTCCTGCTTGCGAAGGTGTTCTTCACCATCGCACTCAACAAGCCTGCTTGTGAAATTTAATCACAAGCTCTTTCCGCTCTTTTAATAATTCAAATTCTGATTTCCTCCTATAATTTTCCACAATTATTTATCATAAAATTCATTACAAAATCTTTACTATAATTAAATAAGTTTCTCTATTTTTTGTAATTTTAATATAATCATTGACTAAAAATTTTATTTATACTATATTGAAACTTATTTTATCTGAAAAAATATTAACTCAAAGAATAAAAACCATATAATTACGAATTAACGTTAATCTGTTATTGATAAAAGGATATGAAAAATAAAGGAAAGTTAATAAGAGGAGTTGGTTTCTGGACGGCAACCGCGGTTATAATATCTAATATGATAGGAACAGGTATTTTTACAATTACCGGTTTTATGGCTTCAGACATACCTGACCCAATCTTTATTATCGGGCTTTGGATTCTTGGTGGATTTATTGCTCTGATGGGAGCATTCGCAGTTGCTGAATTAGGTGCTATGCTGCCATTTGCAGGGGGAGACTATATTTATATACATAATAGTTACGGACCATTCTGGGCATATATGACAGGATGGATGTCATTTTTCGTTGGCTTTTCTGCTCCAATAGCCATTTCTGCAATTGCCTTTATGATGTACATAAACAATTTAACACCAAGCCTATCGAACCTTCAGCTTCGTATTTTTGCAATTCTCGTAATATTCCTATTTGCTGGTCTTCACTATGCAGGCTTAAAAGTTAGTAAATTTGTGCAGAACAGCATTACATCTTTAAAAGTAATATTCATTCTAACAGTAATAGGAGCAAGTTTTTTATGGGGAAAGGGAAACTGGGGGCATTTTAGCGAAAATCTTATAGATAATGTCCCTTCTATCTCTTTAACAAAAGCAGGTGTGTCACTTATTTTTGTGATGTTTGCATACAGCGGCTGGAATGCTGCAAGTTACCTTGCTGGAGAAATCAAAAATCCGGGAAAAAATCTTCCAAAATCTATTATAACAGGCACACTTGCAGTAACATTAATCTATCTTCTTTTGAATCTTGTATATTCTTATGCACTTCCCATTAATGAAATGAAAGGTGTTGTAGATATTGGGGCTGACTCAATGAACGCACTTTTCGGGTCTTCAATCTCAATAATTACCACTATTGGTTTTGCAGTATCAATTCTTGCCTGTATGAGCGCTATGATTTTTATTGGTCCAAGAGTCTATTATGCTATGGCGGAAGATAATTTATTCTTTAAAAAGTTCAAGGAAGTGCATCCTATTTTCAAAACTCCTTCAAAGGCTATACTACTTCAGGCTGCATGGTCATCTGTTCTTTTGATAAGTGGAACATTTGAACAACTGCTGACTTATGCAAGTTTTATTCTGATGGGATTTTCTGCAATGACTGTCAGTGCAGTCTATATTCTCCGAAGAAAATTACCGGATGCCGAACGCCCATATAAAGCATTTGGCTACCCAATCTCACCTGCAATCTTTATTATTATGTCTATATGGATGATGACTTATACTGTAATAGAACGCCCCTTCGAATCTATATTTGGCATACTCACTATCCTTGCTGGAATACCATTTTATATCATTTTTACTAAGAAAAACAAAAGTATATAATAAAGTTCATCAAGAAATAAGTTTCTCGTTCCCAAACTCTGTCTATTATTCTTGTTCCCAAACTCTGTTTGGGAACACAAATTGTGAAAAAAATTCTATTTTGGTATTATAGAAAAATAGATGAGATATTAATTTAATCGAGGTTTTTGAGAAACAGAGTTCATTCTCGTTTCCAAACTCTGTTTGGGAACGAGAATGTGATATATAAATAAATCAATAAGATTTGACTCTTTCTTTAATTCTTTGACAAACTTCTAACTCAACCTCGGGAACATCTTTTCATCAAAGTTAACCCATCGGCTTCCGTTTTCCATACTTAATCTTACCCCCTCATTTATAGCAGTTCCAATCAATGCTTGATTTGGCAGAGGGCGGCTCTCTTCCCATATTTTTATCATCTCTTTTCTTTTATTTGCTTCCTGCTCCTCACTCATACCTTCGGTCGACATAAAAATATTTCTGATATCATTAAATCCCTGCACAAGACTTTCGTATCCATATCCAACTGAATCAATTTCCCCGGGATGTTCCCAGGAATCGAAAGTCTTAAAAAAGTTCGGGTTATAATGTTCATACTCACTGTCGTCAGTGACAATATAACAGTTTCTATCTTTGTGGTCTGCCTTATATTCCCCCTTTGTTCCGGTTATCTGGAGACCCTGATTGGTAAGGGCAGTAGTAGATTGTGGAAGAACCCAGTTTGTCTGAATCCAGAAAACAGAACCATTCTCCCATTCAATCACAGCCTCAACCGCATCATAGACATCCATTCCCTGCGTCGGTAAATATTTCTTTTGCGCAAATCCAATCAGTCTTGTCGGTTTTAAACCAGTAACAAAATAATAAACGTCAGCATAATGAACGCCGATATATTCGAAAGATGAACTTTCATGTGCCCAGAGAGCAAAGTTCTTTAAAGGCATCTCCTTTTTTTCCTCAATCC
>JAUWXV010000127.1 GCA_030616165.1 bacterium
GTGACAGTCAATATACACCAGAGGAATATAGAAAATCAAAGTTAGAATGGGGGCACAGCACATTTGTTGATGCTGTAAATCTGGCTATTAGAGGAAATGTTAAACAGTTAGTATTGTTTCATCATGACCCCAATCATTCTGATGATTTTATTGATGAAATGGTAGAAAAGGCAAAAATAGTTATAGAAGAAAAAAATCATAACCTGCTTTGCTTTGGTGCAAGAGAGAGAATGAAAATTACCCTGTGAACAAATATTTTTCAAATTAATCATAATAACTTAAGAATTTGACCATCTAAAAAATGAGGTTTTTATAGAATGAGGAATAAATTATTAAAGTCAGCAAGAACAGCTTTAACCCAGTGCTTGAATGTAAAGCCAAATGAATTGGTTTTGATAGTTACCAATCCTGAAAAGATGTCAATATCTGACGCAATTTATACTGAAGCAATCAAGTTGAAAGCAGAACCAAGTATAATAATTTATCCTGCAGGCAAGATAAACGGAGAAGAGCCTCCAAAGATAGTAGAAGAGGCACTGATGAATGCAGATGTTGTCTTAGCACCAACTGTAGTGAGTATTTCTCATACTGAAGCAAGGAGAAGGGCGAGCAGTGAAAGAAAAGCACGTATCGCAACCCTTCCCGGTATAACAGAAGAGATTTTCGTTCGCGGGCTGAGCGCTGACTATACAGAAATTTCAAAAATATCTAAAAGAGTTCAAAGATATTTGACAAGAGCAAAAAAGGCATACGTTACATCGCCAAGTGGAACAAATATTGAAATAGATACAGATAATCCGGCTTTAATCAGTGATGGCAATATTAAAAAAAGAGGAGCATTTTCTAACCTTCCGGACGGTGAAACTGAATTGGCACCAACTAATGCTAATGGAACCATAGTTATTGACAGATGCGGGGCTGTTATTTCTAAACCCACTAAAATTGAAATTAAGAATGGATATATTATAAAATATGAAAATTCACCTTCTGGAAAGAGATTCAAAAAAATGATTGAAAATGCTAAAAAGATTGATAAAAACAATAATGCCTGCTATATCGCGGAATTTGCAATAGGCACAAATCCTTCCGCTAAGGTTACCGGTGTAATACTTGAGGATGAAAAGGCTCTCGGTACGTGCCACATAGCATTTGGTGATAATATGAGCTTTCTGGGAGGAAAAAATAAAAGCATTATCCATTTAGATATTATTGTTCTTAAACCAACTATTAAACTCGATAAAAAAATCATCATGGAAAAAGGAAATCTTCTGGTATAAAAGCAGAAGTTTTTTCCTTACTCGACAGATTATGCTCAACGGATGAATAATCCCTTTACAAAAAGTTGTGAGTTTTAAAATTTATCAATACTTTGTGATGGCTTTAAAGGTAAAATTATGAAAGAAGCATTATTCTGGGAAGGACTTGATGGCAGGGTATTGTGTTATCTTTGTCCCAGAAATTGCAAAATAGGTGAGGGGAAAATAGGTTTTTGCTTTATAAGAAAAAATATAAACGGGAAACTATATTTACTTGCCTATGGCAAACCCTGTGCAGTTCATGTAGACCCGATGGAGAAAAAACCTCTTTATCATTTTTTACCTGGTTCTAACATAATTTCTTTAGGGACAGCAGGATGCAATTTGGCTTGCAAATACTGCCAGAACAATGATATAACAAAAGTTCGACAAGAGCAGGTGAGAACATTTAATATGCCTCCTGAGGATGTTATTAAAACTGCGGTCGAAAATAATTGTAAAAGTATTGCTTATACATATAATGAACCAAATATCTGGGCTGAATATGTTATGGATATTTCTAAATTGGCAAGGGAAAAAGGATTAAAGAGTGTTATGGTAACAAATGGGTATATCAATATTAAACCGCTTCACGAAGTATATAAATGTATAGATGCAGCAAATGTCGATCTTAAAGCAATAACTGAGGAATTTTATACCTCACTTACTCTCTCTCATCTAAAGCCAGTTCTCGATGCTTTAATTGAAATGAAGTCTATGGGAATTTGGATTGAAATAACCAATCTTGTGATCCCAACTATGAACGATTCATCTGATGAATTAAAAAAGTTAAGTAACTGGATATATAGTAACTTAGGTGATGATGTTCCTCTTCACTTTTCTGCTTTTCACCCCGATTTTGAACTTCTTAATCTGTCAAGGACTCCTGCAAAAACACTCGAAAAAGCAAGAAAAATAGCAATGGACATTGGTTTAAAATATGTCTATGAAGGAAACATTTCTTCTGAAGAGGGGAGTAATACATACTGTCCATCCTGCGGGAGGCTTCTAATAAGAAGAAACTGGCACAGCATTAACAGCAACAATTTGATTAATGGTAAATGTTCTTGCGGGCAAAATATCAGTGGGTATTTTTAATCTTATTTAGAACCGCACATTAGAATCCAAAACAGCATTTAATAAGGCGATAATAATACTTTTTAATTAATTTGTATAAATATTTAATAATAAAAAACTTATTTTGTTATATATAATTTTTATTAAGGATTTTTATCTCCGAAAGTCATACTATTATACTTCGTGTAAAAATTAAAAATTATTGGTGTTTGATTTATTAAATCTAATGTTATCTCCTTTTTTATTTTTTTATTGACAAATTTTATAACTTTTGTTAAATTTAGAGGCTAACAAGCTCAATTCATTAGTTCCTGATCGAATGTCATATCAATTTGACATTTAAATTATTATTAAAATTTGTAAAATTATTGTTTTTCAAAGTTATATTTTCTTTCTAAAATTATAATGGTCTTTGGTTTTATCTAATTCTGAATTATCTTAGTCAAAAAGGAGGTCTGCTAAGTTGATGCGTATTAATGAGGATATTGTTGTTGGTATAGATGTGGGTTCAGTAAGTGTAAATACAGCGGTATTGGGAAGAAGTGGGAATGTTTATGAGACAAGTTACATAAGGCATTATGGTCAGCCTTTAGAAACTGTTATAAATTCATTTCAAAAGATATTAGATAAATATAATTGTGAGGAAATTTCAAGTGTTTCGGTAACTGGTTCTGCGGGCGAGATAATTTCTGAGTTACTGGGTGCAAGTTTTAACAACGAGGTTATTGCTGTAGCAAAGGCGATTGGACACTTGCATCCTGAAATAAAAACGGTAATTGAACTCGGTGGAGAAGATTCAAAGTTTATGATTTTAAATCCTGATAAGAAAGAGAGTAAAGATGGTTTATACTTGAAAGATTTTTCTATGAATACAGTTTGTGCCGCAGGAACTGGTTCATTTCTTGACCAGCAAGCATCACGACTTGGAATTAATATTGAAAATGAGTTTGGGGAGATGGCTTTAAATTCGAAGTATCCTCCTCATATTGCGGGCAGATGTTCTGTTTTTGCCAAATCTGATATGATTCATCTTCAGCAGATCGGGACACCAGATTATGATATCGTTGCAGGACTTTGCTTTGCTGTGGCGAGAAACTTCAAAAGTACTATTGCAAGGGGTAAAAAGATTATAAAACCTGTGGCTTTTGTCGGAGGTGTTGCTTACAACAAAGGTATGATAAGAGCATTTAAAGATGTTCTTGATTTAGACGAGGAAAATTTTATTATACCAAAATTTTATGATTGCCTTGGCGCGATTGGAACGGCGTTAATTGAAATTGAAGAAAAAAAGAGCGTAGGATTTATTGGTCTTGACAGGATAAAAAGTTATGACAAGACTTCTAAAAAGATTAAAAGCAATCTTAAAAAACTAACACTTGAAAAATCACGAAAGATTGAACCTGTTAAAGTTGATTCAAAGATACTCGAAGCAGAAAAAATAAATGTATATCTGGGGATTGATGTTGGGTCTGTGAGCACTAATGTAGTATTAATAGATGAAAATAATAATGTGCTTGCAAGCAGGTATCTCCCCACAGCAGGGAGACCTATTGAGGCTGTAAAACGGGGACTTAGAGAAATAGGTGAAGAGATAGGATATAAAACAGTCGTAAAGGGAGTTGGGACAACCGGTTCGGGAAGATATATGATTGGTGACCTTATTGGAGCAGATATAGTAAAGAATGAGATTACCGCACATGCGAGGGGTGCGATTGAGATTGATCCGAGTGTTGATACAATCTTTGAGGTTGGTGGGCAGGATTCAAAGTATATTTCGATTGATAACAGTGTTGTTGTGAACTTTGAGATGAATAAAGTTTGTGCAGCAGGAACGGGCTCTTTCCTTGAAGAACAGGCAGAAAAATTAAATATGAATATCATCAGAGAATTTGAAGTTAAAGCAATGAGGTGTGATAGCCCTGCAAAATTTGGCGAGCGGTGTACAGTATTCATTGGTTCCGACCTTATTACGCACCAGCAAGCAGGTGCTTCTAAAGAGGAACTCGTTTCGGGACTGGCTTATTCCGTTGCACAAAATTATCTGAACCGTGTTGTAATTAAAGGAAAGATAGGGAATAATATTTTTTTTCAGGGTGGGACTGCAAACAATATGGCGGTTGTAGCAGCGTTTGAGAAGATATTAGATAAGAAAATAACCGTCCCTCCTCATAATGATGTTATCGGTGCTATTGGGGTCGCAATACTTGCCAAAGAAAATTGTAAAGATACTCCAAGTAGATTCAAAGGATTTGATTTCTCAAAGAGAAAATATTCATTGAAATCTTTTATCTGTAAAAAGTGCCCAAATCGCTGCGAAGTAAAGATGGTAAAGATAGAGAATGAAAAGCCGCTGTTTTATGGGAGCAGATGTGAAAGATATGATTATGATAAAAAGATATCACTTGGAGAAAATCTTCCTGATATCTTTGAAATGAGAGAAAAACTGTTACTTGGAGAATTTTATGATAAAGGTGAATCAGGTAGAATAGTCAAGAAAAGAGAAAAAGATAGAAAAAAATCTGAAAAACCGAGAGTGGGCTTCCCAAGAATGCTCCAATTTTTCGAAAACTTTCCATACTGGAAGACCTTTTTTGAGTCTGTAGGATGGGAAGTTGTAATCTCAGACAGGACTTCAAAAGAGATTATAGAAGAAAGTGCAGATTATATAACTGCTGAATTTTGTTTTTCTGTAAAAGCTGGCTTTGGTCATGTGGTCAATCTTTTGAAAAAAGATATCGACTATATATTTCTTCCAAGTCTTATTAGTCAGTCTAAGATATCATCAAATTTTTCAAATGCATACAATTGCCCGTATATCCAGTCAACCCCATATATATTGAAAAGTGGAATCGATTTTGATAAAACTGGAGTAAAAATTATAGAACCCCATCTCAATTTTCAGAAGGGAAGAAAATTTATTGAGAATGAGTTAATTAAATGTTTCAAAGCGTTTAGACTAAAAAAATCAAAGATAATAGAGGCTATAAATGAAGCCGAGAAGGCGGATGCAATATTTAGTGAAGAACTTAATAAAATTGGAGATGAAGTTTTAGCCGATTTGGAGAATGGTAAGTATGAAGAAGTAATTGTACTTGTCGGAAGGTCGTATAATACCTGTGACGAAGGATTGAATTTGAATATTCCTAAGAAATTTAAAGACCTTGGAGTAGCTACTCTTCCCATGGATTGTTTGAGGATTGAAAATACTGAATGCTGGCGCGAGTTCCCTAATATGTATTGGAAATATGGACAGAAGATTCTGGGAGTATCAGAGATTGTAAAAAGGTACAGAAATCTTTATTGTGTATATATAACAAATTTCGGATGTGGTCCCGACTCTATGATTAATCATATCTTCCAGTATAATATGGGTGAGATACCATATTTGCAGCTCGAACTTGACGAGCATTCTGCTGATGGTGGTGTTTTAACAAGGTGTGAGGCTTTCCTTGATAGTATAGAGAGTATTAAGGATAAAAAATTAAAAACAAAGAATCCTCCGATAGTCGAGACTAAACCGAGATTGAAGAAACTTTATCTTCCATATATGTGTGATCATGCCTTTGCAATAGCAGCTGCTTTCAGAAATAGTGGAATCGATACAGAAGTCCTGCCCCATCCAACTGTTGAATCATCTGATTTAGGAAGGAGGTTTACTTCCGGAAAGGAATGCTATCCTTGTATAGTAACCACAGGGGATATGGTTAAGAAAATCAGAAGTCCCGGTTTTGATATAAAAAATTCTGCCTTTTTTATGCCTACTGCCTCCGGTCCCTGCCGATTTGGGCAGTACCGCTCTTTGCAGAAGATAGTTCTAAAAGAATTTGGATATGATTCTATTCCAATATTATCTCCTGGTTCTGAAAATTCTTACAGAGACTTTGGTAATGTAGGTCGGAGTTTCCGGAAGAAGGGCTGGTATGGTGTTGTGGCTGTGGATGTGATGGGAAAAATGTTAAGGGAGATAAGACCATATGAAATGAATAAAGGTGAAGCACACCAGGTTTACTGGGAATGCCTTATGAAATTAGTAGAAAACATAGAAAATGATGGAGACCTTATAGAACTGATGGAGGAGATAAAAAAGAGAATGAAAGCAATTCCCACAGTAAATTCAAAAAGGAAACCTGTAGTAGGTATAGTTGGAGAGATATATCTGAGACATAATGAATTCAGCAATAGTAATTTGATTATAGAGATTGAAGACTTTGGAGGTGAAGCATGGCTTGCTCCTATGGCTGAATGGATATTTTATACAAATAACAGGATGATAGTTGATGGGCTTGAAAATAAAAATTATAAAAAATACTTTATAGGTCTTCTAACCGATATGGTTCAGACAAGAATGGAACATAAAATTATGCATATATTCAAGGATGAACTTATATATAATTATGATCCACCAATAAAAGAAATTCTTGAAAATAGCTCTACCTATATGCACTATTCTTTCGGAGGAGAAGCAATTCTAAGCGTTGGGAAGGCTATTGATTATTATTATAAAGGTGCTTCAGGAATAGCAAATGTAAGTCCATTTACCTGTATGCCAGGAACTGTAGTTACAGCAATTTCAAAAAGGATTCGAGAAGATTTGGATAATATTCCTTGGATTAATCTTTTTTATGATGGACAGCAGAATGATATAAGTTTCAGAACAAGGCTTGAAGCATTTATGTTTCAAGTTAAAAATTATAACAATAATGACCGATTAAGGGATAAAAAAGAAACTAAATAAATATATTTAATCACCTGAATTTCTGACTCTACAATTATAAAATCCTCATAGTGAACTTACTTTTCCAATATAGTTTGAAAATTTTAAAAAATTTAGTTCGAAATTTTCACTTCATTTTTAATAAATCGTAATCAAATTTCTTCAACAAATCTATTTTGTACGCCTTCGTTTTTTAATATATCAATTGAAATAATACTTGTAAGTATATTCTCTGTCTGAAACAGAATTTCAGGTTCATAATTTAAATTATTATTGATTTTTGATATAATAATTGATAATTTTAAAATATGTTTCTAAATGAAAAAAGTATAAAAGAAGACTTGGTAACAAATATAATAGGTAAAAAGATATTTTTTCTTGAGAAAGTTGATTCGACGAATACGTATGCTCGAAAACTTGTTCAAAGAGGATTCGGAGAAGGAATAGTGGTAATTGCAGACCACCAGACTAAAGGAAGAGGGCGTTTCGGGAAAAAATGGCATTCTCCTCCAGGTACAGGAGCCTGGATGTCGGTTATATTAAATCCAGTCGGTAGTAAAGATTCACTTATTAACATAAATTATATTTGTGCTTTATCGGTTGTTGAAGCTATATATAATCTGACTTATGTGAAGGGAGAAATCAAATGGCCAAACGATATTTTGATAAATAAAAAGAAGGTAGGGGGAATTTTATCTGAACTGGTGAAATTCGAAGATAAGAAAGAATTTATGATTGCCGGGATAGGAATAAATATCAATCAGAGTTATGATGATTTTCCATCTGATTTAAGAGAAATTGCTACATCTCTTAAAATTATATGCGGTATTGAACTTGTAAGGGAGGAAATTATAATTAATATTCTTCAATTTCTGGAAAAATACTATCTTTTGTCTTTTGAAAATAGAACAGATGTTATTTTCAAAGAATGGTTGAAATGGTGCACTACCATTGGTAAAAAAATCAGGATAGCAACTTCTGAAAAATACTTTGAAGGAGTTGCCGAATCTATCAAACCTGACGGTAAATTATTATTGAGAAATAGTTTAAATGAAATTAAGGAAGTTACGCCAGGTGACATAATTCAGGTTATAGAATATATTAATTAAAATCTGTTTTTTTATGAAGCATTCAAAAATGCACAAGAGAAAAATAAAAATAAGTGAATTTATAAAGAAAAATCCTAAGTTAGAAGCCTTAAAAAGGCTGCCGCCAGAAGTCATTGTACGTGCTATAAAATCAAAGATGAATGAAGAAGACAACAAACAATGAAGTCTATAAAAGTAAGATTATGCATAAGGTAAGTGTAATAATTTCCACATACAACAGATTTTCATTTCTTGTTGAAGCAGTGGAGTCAGTCTTATCTCAGACTTTTACTGACTTTGAACTAATAATAGTGGATGATGGTTCAGTCGATGAGACTCGTAAAATTCAAGAAATTTATCAGCATAGAGTTAAATATATCTTTCAAGAAAATAGAGGTGTAAGTTCTGCAAGAAATAAAGGAATTAGGCTTTCTAATGGGGAATATATCTGTTTTCTTGATTCTGACGATATGTGGGAAAAAGATAAACTTGAGACCCAGGTTAATTTCATGGATAAGAATAAGGATTTATTAATCTGCTACACTGATGAGATATGGATGAGAAATGGTGTAAAGGTAAATCCGATGAAAAGGCATAAAAAGTATTCTGGTATGATTTATGACAAATGCCTTCCTCTATGTATAATAAGTCCTTCCAGCGTGATGATGAAAAGAGAAATTTTCGATAAAGTCGGCTATTTTGATGAGAATCTTCCCGTATGTGAGGATTATGATTTATGGTTGAGAATTTCTAAAGATTACCCGATATTTTTTATCAATAAAAAATTGATAATAAAGAGAGGAGGTCATCCTGACCAATTATCACATCTATACTGGGGGATTGATAGATTTCGGATTAGGGCTTTGACAAAAATGCTCGATAATCGAAGTCTGAATCCTGAACAAAGAAGGCTCACTATCATGGAACTTCAGAAAAAATGTGATATACTTTTAAGTGGTTTTTGGAAAAGAGGAAAATTAAAAGAGTTTAATCAATATAAACAACTGCAAATCTCATACAGTTCTTTGTAAAAGAGATGCAATTTCTATGTATAAAAAATTCACAGCAAAATTTATAAACTATAAGCAGGTTTTGATGAATGATATAAAAAAAAGATTAAAAAATGCTGAAATTGATTCTATTGATTGCAAAGATACTACATTTATTTATACATTTCCTGTAAGGATTGAAGAAATAACAGAATCTATAAAAAGGATAGGAGTTTTAAATCCGGTTCTTCTCTTTGAGTATGATAATAAATACAAAATAATTTCCGGTTTTAAAAGAGTTCTTGCCTGTAAATCGCTGTGTTTTGATGCCATTTCCTCATTTGTATTTGAAAGTGATTCCATTTCTGAACTGAATGCTTTTATGATTGCTGTTTACGATAATATTTCAATACGCAAACTGAATATTATTGAAAAGAGTATTATATTAAACAAATTGAAAAGTTATCATAGTTTGAAACATAACGAAATAATTAAAGATTTTATGCCCATTATCGGATTGGAACAAAGCGAGAAACTTCTCGAGTGTTATCTTTCTTTATCTGAAATTGATGATGATTTAAAAGAGCATATTGTAAATCGAGAGGTTCCAATAAAAACATCATCTCTAATTGCCTCAGTATCAAAATATAAGCTGCCATTAATATCAGAAATTATAATAAAATTTAATCTCGGCACAAATAAAATAAAGGAACTCATTTATCTCATTGATGAAATTACCGAGAGGGATAATATAGATATTAAAAAATTGCGTTCAGACTTGAATCTGGACAGGGTAATAAAAAATGAAAGAATGACTTTATCTCAAAAATGGGAGAAAATTGTTTCTTTATTGAGAGAAAAAAGATTCCCGATGTGGAGTAAAATAGAAAAAAAACTTTTGAGAAACATATCTTCACTTTCTCTTCCGAAGAATGTAAATTTAAGCTATCCTCCTTATCTTGAAGGCGATAAGTTAAGAATTGAAATCGAGTTTTCTACATCTGATGAATTGAAAATTATCGGTCAAAAATTGATTGATATTTCTAAAAAGGAAGAATTATCCGAAATTGTTAAACTAATGTGATTTAAAGTTTTTTATGCAAATTTTTAAAGTTGCGTATCCAGATTATTTTTAATATATTTAAATATAAATTTTATATTAAAAAAGACTTATTGCAAAAAACAATTTAAGAGTGCATAAAGAGCAATATCTCTTATTTCTAATCTTATCTTTCTCTTTTAAGCCTGAAGTGAAGTTTGACAACAATTTAAAGGCTTGTTCCTTC
>JAUWXV010000113.1 GCA_030616165.1 bacterium
ATGTTATTGAAGAGATGGCAAAGATGATAAATACCATACGAGATTTCGAGACTAATCAAAGGTTAATTTTGGCTCAGGACCAAACACTCGACAGAGCAGTAAATGAAGTGGGGAGATTAAGAAGATAATAAATAGATTATATTACGCATATAAACTGAAGTTTAGGAAATTTTTTAAAAGAATAAAAGTGATTTTAAATTTTGTAATTGAAATCAGGAGGTGTAATGAATAGGATTATAAGAACTGCAGCAACTGGTATGGAAGCCCAACAGCTTTTCATGGATAATGTTGCCAATAATCTTGCCAATGTTAATACAACAGCGTTTAAGAAAAGCAAAGTAGAATTTCAGGATTTAATTTATCAGAATTTGCGGATTGCTGGTTCTTCGAACCTTCAGGGGACTTTTGTTCCAACGCATGTTCAGATTGGGAATGGTTCACGCCCAGTAGCAAATCAAAAGATATTTTCACAAGGGGAAGTTTACTTTAGTAACAATCCCCTTGATGTTGCGATTGATGGGATGGGATTTTTTCAAGTAAATCGACCAGATGGCACAATTGCATATACAAGGGATGGTTCTTTTAAGCTTTCAGAACGGGGCAATATTGTTACTTCGGATGGGCTTGAATTTGAACCTCTTATTACTATTCCTGAAAATGCTACCAGTGTTAGTTTTGGTTTAGATGGTTATGTTCAGGTTGAAGTATATGGTCAGGTGCAGTTACAGGAACTTGGTCAGTTGACACTGGTTAAATTTTTTAATCCTGCTGGATTAAGAAGTGTTGGTCAGAATCTATATGAAGAGACACAAGCATCAGGTGCTCCAATCATTGGTACACCTAACGCAGAGGGTTTTGGAAAGATTATTCAGGGATATCTTGAAAGTTCAAATGTGGATGTGGTCGAAGAACTTGTTAACATGATTATTGCGCAAAGGGCATATGAAATAAATTCACGCGGAGTTCAGGCTGCCGATGACATGATGACTACTGTTAATAACTTGAGAAGATAAAATTTATTAATGGTGAATTTTTTCGATAAAGATAATGGTTCAAAAAAATTTTCAGTAAAAAAATGAAAAAGATTATAAAAATATTATTTATTATATTTTTCATTAATTATTTTTTTACATTCGGAAATGAGAAGGTAGATATTGTATTAAAAGATAAGGTTATAGTTTTTGGTTCAGTTATTACTCTTGGTGAAATTGCTGATATAAAATGCGCAGATGAGAAATTGAGGCAATCGTTGTCAGAAATTGTAATTGCAAATAGCCCAATCCCTTTAAAGAGTAGAATAATAAAAAAAATATACATATTTAACAGGCTAAAACATAATAGGTTTGATATCGATAATATGACATTATCCGGAAGTGAGAAAGTAATAATATCAATAGATGTTAAAGAGATATCAGAGAAGGAGATATTTGAATTTGTTTTAAATTATTTGGAGAACAAACTACCTTATAGACCTGAAGAACGGGAAATTGTCATTAAAAAAAGAATTGCAAATATATTTGCCCCTTCAAGGGAGCTTCATCTTGAAATAATCGAGAGAAGGATTGGAATAATGAAGGGGACCTTTCAGGTTAATGTTGGAATTTATAATGGAAAAAGACTCAATAAATCTGTATTAGTGCCGGTGAAAGTGAGAACATTTGAAAATGTAGTTTCTGCAAAAGAAGGTATCGGTGGAGGGTCTGTAATCGGAAAAGAAGATTTGATTGTTGAGCGAAAGGAAACAACTACTCTTGGAAATAAAATCATATATAACGTTGATGATGCAATCGGGAAAAAGGCAAAGATTAGTATTAAGAAAGGAGATGTCTTAAAAAGCAATATACTTGAAAATGTTCCAGTTATTCAGAGAGGTGAGTTTGTAACTATTGCTGTTTCGAAGGGTGATGTTTTTGTTAAAGCGCCCGGGAAAGCTATGCAGGATGGTAATATGGATGATTTTATAAGGGTTTTAAATTTAAGTTCAAATGAAAATATAATTGCACAGGTTAATGGTAATTCTTTGGTAATAATAAAATAAATTTATTAGTGGAGGTATGTTATGTTTAATAGATTGAAGATTATTATAATAATGATATTCTTGTTATCTTTAGTTCATTATGGAATAGAAGGTC
The DNA here is from genome assembly GCA_030616165.1 of bacterium. GTDB lineage: Bacteria > SM23-31 > SM23-31 > JAUVVT01 > JAUVVT01 > JAUWXV01. The sequence continues at coordinate 2,133 of JAUWXV010000113.1, forward strand.
AGATAAGGAGGTCAATTTATTCAGACATAAAAGCCCACAAAATTGGAGATGTATTGACAATTATCATTAATGAGAGAACAACCTCTTTAAATAGGTCGGACGCGAGGACATCCAAGCAGAATCAGATGAGTATAGATAATTCAGCGGGCATAGGGATTCTTGATTTTTTACCCGGATTTGGCGCAGAGTCAGAAACAGAGAATCAATTTCAGGGGAATGCTCAGGTTACAAGTAGCGGACAGTTTAGTTCAACAATGTCTGTAAGAATCCAGAAAATCCTTGAAGATGGCAATTATCTGATTAACGGAACAAGAGTTGTTGATACGAATGGTGAAACGCAGGTCACTGAACTAACTGGAGTAGTCAGACCACTTGATATCTCTTCAGATAACACGATATTATCTTCGCAGATTGCTGATATTCATGTTTATCATAAGGGAAAAGGGATTGTAGAACAAGGACACAGACCCGGTATTTTTACAAGAATTATTAATTGGATTTTTTAGTTTATAATAGTTTCCACTTTCTTTTTCAAAAGAGACAAAGCAGCAGAGGTAAAGTAAAGAATTAAAAATTAATTTTAGAGTGATTATGAAAAATAAAAGATTTATAATTGTTTTCGGTATATTAATATATTTGCTTTCAATTGGTGAGGTAAAATCACAGGTCAGGTTGAAGGATATTGGATATATTCAGGGGATGGAAAGTAAGAGGGTAACAGGATATGGTCTTGTTACGGGTTTAAATGGAACAGGGGATGGGATATTTGCACTTTTTACAATTCGCTCACTTGCAAATTTACTCAGAAATATGGATATAAGGATAGATGAGGCAAGATTGAGGATGAGGAACATAGCAGGAGTTATGATAACAGCAGAGCTTCCTCCATTTACAACACGCGGCACAATTACCGATGCTGTTGTTTCCTCTATAGGAGATGCCAGGAGTCTTGAGGGTGGCACTTTGATTCAATCTCCACTTTATGATTCAAAGGGAGAACTCCTTGCTAACGCCCAAGGTCCGATATCCATAGGAGGTTTGAATGTGGCTGGTGTTGGTGGACCTGCAAGAAGAAATTTTCCCCTGGTTGGAAAAGTTATTAATGGCGTGAAAGCTGAGAATGAACTTCCACTGAATATTATTTCTGAAGGTGTTGTAATCTTTAAACTTAATTATCCAGATTTTACATCTTCATACAGGGTTTCGGCCAAGATTAACAGTTATTTCCAAGAGTCTATATCGTTATCAGTTAATGCTGCGGATGTAAATATTCAGGTTCCCCAAACTTACATAGATGGAGACAGGATTATAGAATTTCTCTCAATTATAGAGCAAATAGATATTGAGCCGGATGTAGCGGCGAAGGTGGTAATAAACGAGCGAACCGGGACTGTTGTTGTTGGCAGAGATGTGAAGATTTTGCCTGTTGCGATTTCACATGGTGATCTGACTATACAGATTAGGCCGTCTCCACCTGTTCCTGGTGCACCGCCTCCTCCACCTGTGACAGGTTCTGTTGTCGTTTTGAGCGAGAGAGAAGGGGGTAATATTGGCGACCTTGCTGAAGCATTAAATGCTTTGCAAGTTACTCCAAAAGATATTATTTCTATTTTTCAGGCTTTGAAAGAGGTAGGTGCTCTTAAAGCTGAACTTGTTGTTATGTAAATTTTAGGAGAATTTTGTGACTGGAGAACTTAAAGGAAATCTGAATCCTTATATGGGAAGAATTGGGTCAAATAGGATTGCAGAGAATTTTGCAAAAAGTTATCAGGTTAAAGAAAATAATAGACTTAAAGAGGCATCACAGGGTTTTGAAGCATTATTTATTCAGATATTGCTCAAAGCAATGAGGAATACTGTGCCGAAGTCAAGTTTTTCTCAAAAAGGATTGGATTATGATATATTTATGGGAATGTTCGATGAGGAAATATCAAAGAGGATATCAGAGAGGAATTCTATTGGATTATCTCGACTTATTTATAATACAATTGAGAATAATTTGAATCGTAAAAATAGTATTCCGATAAGAAGGGAAAAATCTCCGATGAAATTGAATCCCGAAACAAAACCAATGCCTCTGAATAGAGAAGATAAAGATACAGAATTTAAAAAGATAAATTCAATGTATGAAAAGATTAACAAGTTTGAACCTATAGTAGAAAAAGCAGCAAAGAGATATAATTTGGAACCTTCTCTGATAAAAGCAGTAATTGCACAGGAATCTGGAGGAAATAATTATGCGATTTCATCTTCAGGTGCAAAAGGATTGATGCAGCTTAAAGATAGAACTGCTGAGGAGTTAGGTGTAAAGCAGATTTTCGACCCGGAAGAAAATATTTTCGGCGGAACTGCTTATCTCGCGAAAATGCTTGAAAGAAATAATGGGGATCTGAGACTGGCACTTGCTTCTTATAATGCTGGTCCAGGAAATGTAAGAAAATATGGAGGTATTCCCCCTTTTAAAGAGACTAATGATTATATTATAAAAGTTTTGAATTATTTTGAAATGTTCATGCAGAAAGATGCTGGATTAAAGTTAACATAATGTTTTGTCGATATTTAAATTAAGACATAGTATAAGGAATATTCTGTCGTTTTGAAATAACTAAAATATTAATTTTAAAAATATGAATAGAAGTTATGATTGTAATTGAAGAAACTATTAATAATCTGATTGATATTATTGAAAAGGAGATAAAATATAATTTGCAGCTTCTTGAGCTTCTCGTTCAAGAGCAGAAAATACTTATCAGCAGCGATGTTACTGCAGTAGAAAAAAATATTAAGGAACAGGATTACCTAATTGGAAATATTAAAAAACTCGAAGAAATTAGAATAGAAAATGTTAATAAAATTTCTGAAATATATGGAAAATCCGATAAAAATTTAAAGTTCAGTGATATTATTGAACTTGTTGATGAAGAATATGCAGAGAAACTGACTATTCTGATGGAAAAATTAAAATCGGTGGTGGAAAATATTACAAAGATAAATATTAACAATAAATATCTTATTGAAAGCGGACTGGAATTTTTAGAAGAAAATGTAAAAGTCTTTTATGGAGCAAATGAAAAGGAGTTATTTTATAAAAAAGGAGGAAAGGAAAAGAAAAAGAAGGGAGATATTAAAAGAATAGTGGACAGAAAGGTTTAAAACATATGGGAATTGGATTAGGGAGTATTTTTGATATAGGGAGGAAGGCTCTAAAGGCAAATCTTGGTGGGCTGAATGTTGCTGGCAATAATATTGCTAATGTTAATACAGAGGGTTATTCAAGAGAGGTAATAACTTTTAAACCGTCTATACCGTTTAAGACACCTCATGGGATTTTTGGAACAGGAGTTGATATTGAATCGGTGAGGAGGGTAAGGGATGATATTGTTGACATGCAGGTAAGGACACATAATACTCCATTAGGGGAGTTTGAGGAAAAAGAAAAGATTTACAAGCAGTTAGAAAATATATTTAATGAACCGAGTGCAGAATATGGGATTAGAGAACAATTTGAAAGGTTTTTTGATACTTTTCATGAATTTGCTAATGACCCGGAAAGTGGTTCAATAAGAACCGTATTACGACAGCAAGCACAGGTACTAACGGAAACAATAAAGAGAGTCGATCAACAATTAGTTACTCTCAGCAATAATATAGGATTTGAAGTAAGTCAAAAAGTTGATGAAATTAATAATATTGCAAAAAGAATAGCCGAACTAAATGTAAAGATTGTCTCATCAGAAAATATCGGCAGTTCTGCAAACCAGCTTCGTGACCAGAGAGACCTTGAGTTAGATCGCCTTTCAGAGATTACTAATGTTTATTATAAGGAAGACTCAAGAGGGGCGATGAATGTATCAGTTGGAGGAAATTCTCTTGTTTGTAATGGAGAGATGGTATCAAGTTTGAAGTGTATTGATGTAAGCGATGGAGGAAATTTATTATCTAAGGTTACTGGAGCAGAAAGTGGGCTTGAATTTGTCACCAACTCCGGGAGATTAAAAGGACTTCTTGACTGTCGAAACGAGATTATACCTGAATACAGGGAGAGATTAAATCTGTTTACAAAAACTCTTATTTCTCAGGTTAATAATCTTCATAGAAATGGAGTTGGGCTTAAGGGGAGTCAGGTAGAGGTTCCACACGACAATGATTTTTTTGCCGGAACAGATGCTTCAGATATAGGGCTTTCTGATGCTATAAAATCCAGTGTAAATAATATAGCGGCGGCAGAAAGAATAGAAACAGTAGATGAGTCAGGTCAAACGGTCATTACCGGGACTCCCGGTGACAATAAAATAGCATTACAGATAGCAAATTTAAGGGGGACGTTGATTTTTGAATCGAATACAGAAACATTTGATGATTATTTTAGCAAAATCATAGGAGCACTTGGGGTCGAAGCGAGAGATGCAAAAGATAATTTCGCAAGACAGAAAATGGTTGTTACACAATTTAAAAATCTAAGGGATTCTACTTCCGGGGTTTCTCTTGATGAAGAACTCACTTATTTGATAAGGTATCAGCGTGGTTATCAAGCAGCAGCGAGGATTATTTCTACTGTGGATGAAATGTTTTTGACATTGATAAATATGTAATAAATATTAAATTATATATATAAGATATGCGTGTAACAGATTCTTATCGGATAAGGACGGTTATAGAAAATTTAAACGCAAGCAGAGAGCGGATGAATATTCTTCAGGAACAGCTTGCGTCTGCCAAAAGAATAAACCGTCCGTCTGATGATCCATCTGGGGCTACAATAGCGATGAGGTTGAGAACTGCGCTTGAAGGGAATATTCAGTATGATAAAAATATAGAGGATGCACTTGGATTTTTGTCAGCCACAGAGAACACGCTTAATGATGTATATGAAATTATTCTAAGTGTGAAAGATATTGCACTGGAAGGGGCAAATGATGCTACAACAGACAGAGAAGACCTTGCAGTCCAGCTCGACCTGATTTTAAGGAATCTTCTTGAAATTTCAAATACCAAATATAGAGGAAAATATATTTTCGGAGGAACAAAGACCTTAAGTATGCCATTTACTTTAGATGAAAATGTTATAAATCGTGACCTCGAAATGCAATTGGTAACGTATCGTGGAGATTCAAAAACTTTTAAACGTCAGATTAATGAACATACTGCATTGGACTTAAATGTACCGGGTTCGAAAGTATTTGATATGAGTGCAGAAGGTAGGGTAAATATGTTTCAGGAAATATATGAACTCAGAAATAATTTTAAAAATAGTCCAATGAAGATTGATAGAACGAAAATGGATCAGTCGCTTGATAATCTGGATGAGGCGCTGGATCAGTTGCTTGATGCATTTGTAAGCGTTGGAACCCGAAAACAGATGTTGTTTTTTAATAAAGATAGATTTGAATTACAGAATATAACATTAAAAGAAAGGCTTTCTCATATTGAAGATACAGACTTTGGGAGTGCTTTTATACAGTTTAAGGCAGAAGAGAATGCCCTTAATGCTGCTCTCAGTGCTGGAGCAAGGGTTATTTCGCTAAGTCTTTTAGATTTTTTAAGAATTTAAAAAAAATATTTGTATTTTGTTTTTTTTTTTGTAAATTATGCCGAAAACAATAAATTATTAAAAATATTCTGTTTGTGATAATATGACAAAAGAAATAATTGTAAATAACAGTCAATTTGGAACGTTGAGTATAGAAGAGGAAAAGGTAATAACTTTTCCTCAAGGGATATTTGGATTTGAAGAACTTACGAGATATGCGATATTTGTATTTGAAGAGTATGAGCCATTTCAATTTTTGATTTCGGTAGATGAACCTGAAATTTCATTTCCTGTAATAAGTCCCCTACTTGCTATAGAAAAGTATGAACCTAAGATTACTAAAGAAGATATTGCTTTAATAGGGGATTTTAAAGACGAAGATTTAATTATGTATGCAATAGTGACAATAAAAGGTGATTCGAAAGAGGTAACTGCAAATCTCAAAGGACCAATAGTAATAAACCAGAAAGAAAGATTGGCTCAGCAAGTAGTTATCGAATCGGATGAATATTCAATGGAACATCCATTTATGTAATAAATATTACTCCATTTATTAAAATATAGAACAGAAATGTTAATATTAACAAGAAAAATTGGTGAAAGTATAAATATTGGAACCGATATAAAGATAACAGTTGTGAGTATAGATGGTAGTCAGGTCAGGATTGGTATCGATGCTCCCAAAGATGTTATTGTACATAGAGAAGAGGTTTATAAAAGGATAATGGAAGAGAACAAAGCAGCGCTTGGTGCATCGACAGTTGACCTAAAAACTATAGCGCAGGATTGGAAAAAGATGAAGAAATCAAAGAAATAATAAATTTTTTTAACTCAAATTTAGAGTAATTTGTTAGGTATGTAATTATATTTTCTTGATTATTTTATATTGTTATTATTTTAAAGAACAAATCCAAGGATTTTGGGTATTATTTAGAGTCCTTGGATTTATTTTTTTATAAGGGCTATGGAAAAGGTTTATTTAACTGTTAATGAAGCAAGCAATAAGACTGGCATTTCTGTTCATACTTTAAGATACTGGGAGAAGGTTTTTGATGGCATTCTTGTGCCTCTGAGAACAAAAGGGAATCAGAGAAGATACAGTCCCAAAGATATTGAAATAGTATTCAGCATTAAAAAATTGTTAAAAGATGATCTTTACAGCACAGCAGGCGCAAAAAAGATTCTAAAAAAAGAAAAGTAAAAAAAAATTCCCATAAAATAAACTAAAATCTGATTTTTGCCGAAATAATAAGAAAGGAAATAATATGATTTAAAGCATTAAGAAAGAATATATTCTTTCTGTTGGAGAAAAGGATTTGAGTTTAATAAGTGTAGTAATTCCGGTAATTGGAGGGAACCAATATTCTGAATACTGCCTTCGGAGTGTGTTTAATAGTACTTACCGAAAATTAGAAGTGATTTTAATTAGCAATAATATTGAAGAAGTTAAAAATGCAACTGAAGATGAATTTGGTGATAAAGTTATATATATCGATACAGAGGAAACATCTGTGGTAAAGGCATGGAATATCGGAATAAGAAGCTGCCGTGGCGATTTGATTGCACTTATGGATATGAAGGATATAACCGGGAAAATGAGGCTTGAACTGGAGGTTAATAAACTAAATCAAAATAAAGATATCGGGATGGTATTTTGTGGAATGACTTTTATTGATGGGATGGGAAATTTTCTCAAAGGTGTATACCTTTTTCCAGGTTTTGAGAAGAGCAAATTTCTTGGTTTAATGTATGAAAAAAATAGAATAGGTTCAGTTTCAACAACTTTAATAAAAAGTGATGTTATCAGGAATATAGGTTTATTTGATGAAGAATTGATATATGAATCAGAATATGATTTCTGGTTAAGAATAGCAAGAAAATATCAAGTAGAATGTCTTGACCTTCCTTTATTAAGATTTAGAATAAATGTAAGAGATTATCTCGACTATTTTAATTTAAAGATTAGGGAAAAAGAGGAAGAGAAGATTTTACTAAAGCACGACACAGGGGAAATTGCTCAGAGTCTTGCAAAGGTATATGATAATGAGGAAGGTTTCAGAGTAAGCCTTGGTTCTATCCTATATAGGATGGGCAAAAAAGATGAAGCCCTGAAAAATTTTCAGAAAGCTTTATCTATAAATTCGAAAAACAGTCAAGCATATTTTCTGATAGGAAATTACTATTTTGGTGCAGGTAATTATGAAGAGGCGAGAAATTGGTATGAAGAATCGCTCACACTGAATCCGAATCACGCTGAATGTAGAAATAATCTCGGTGTATTGTTGTTCAAAGAAGGAAAGAAAAAATGGTCAATTGAAGAATTCAAAAAGGCAAAGAAATTGAAAGAGGATTATTTGGACCCGCTTTTTAATTTAGAGTGCATGAATGATAGGAAATCTTTTAACAGCATGAGAATTACCGATATCTGAAATTTTATAACTGCTCTTTTTTCGTAAAATTCTTATAGAAGAGATTATCCATCAAGTTCAGCACAGGGTTCAGGATGACAGAGTAGTAGTATTTATAAAAAATTGACTATAATAAATTTGTCAAAGTTTTGATGTATATTTAAATAGTTGTAAATTTTAAATTTTAAAAATCTCAATAATAATGGCTACCGAATACGATAGACTTGCAAAAATCTATGATTATGAATGGAAAGATTTAAGGGAAGACATAGAATTAATAATTGAAGTTGCAGGGAAATGCGGCTCACCAATTCTTGAACTTGCTGTCGGGACAGGTAGGGTTGCAATTCCACTTGTTAAGCAAGGATTTGAGGTTGTTGGAATAGATAATTCAATAGAAATGATTAAAATATGTCAGGAGAAAATTTCTAAACTTCCAGAAGGTCTTTCATCTAAAATCAATGTTATTGAAGGGGATATGAGTAATTTTTCTTTGGAAAACAGGTTCAAATTTATTTTTATTTCTTTTAATTCTTTTCTTCTTTTGTTTTCAAAAAGGAAGCGGGGAGATTGTTTGAAGTGTGTATATAATCATCTTGAGGGTGACGGGATATTTATGGTAGATATATTTTCGCCAGATTTTAAACTTTGTGCGGAAGAAAAATCGGATATAAGGTTTCTGCGACATTTTTATTACCCACCTGAAAATAAGGTAATTTTGCAATGGGAGTATGCGGAGAGAAATATGGCTGAACAACTGATAGATGTCGACTTTTTATATGAAGAATATGACAAAAATGGAAATCTAAATAGATATACACGGCATCTTAATATGGCGATTATCTTTAGATATGAAATGCAGTTGCTTCTGGAGAAAAATGGGTTTGAAATTTTGGAATTTTATGGAAATTATGACAAAAGTAAATTCTCTAATAAAAGTCCACAGATGATATATATCTGTAAGAAACTTACTTCGTTAAAAAGAAGTAAGCAATAGAACTTTCTGAAAATTTTAAGATTTCTTGTGCGGCACAGGAAATCTATAATGTGTTTTCTTAATTAATTTCACTAATATGATAAAATCGAGCATCATAATTCCAGTATATAATCGACTGGAGTACACAAAATTATGTATTGAATATCTGGAAAAAAATACAGAGCTAAAAGAAGCCGAAATTATTATCGTTGATAATGGTTCTTCTGATGGAACAGAAGCTTTTTTCAGGAATAGAAAAGAATTTATATATTTGCGGAATAATGAGAATTTGGGATTTGCCTGTGCAGTTAACAAGGGAATCCGAGAATCTAAGGGAAGGTATTATGTTATTCTGAATAATGATGTAATTGTGTCAAATGGTTGGCTTGAGAGGTTAATAAGGGCTGCAGATAAAGATAAAAGGTTGGGTCTGATTGGTCCAATGACTAACTGGATAAGTGGAGTTCAGATGGAT
>JAUWXV010000084.1 GCA_030616165.1 bacterium
CAAGTAATAATGATTTTTATAGGATATTAGAAGGAATAGGAGAAAATGTCAGTATTCCACTTTTCAATAGTGGAATTCCTGGAAGTATAATTTGTTCCGGTGATGAAAATAGAGAAGTTTTAAATAAAGATTATAATAACCAACATAACCAATTTATAAAAGTCTCACCTACTAATAATCAAGATTATTCAATAAGATTAAATCCTTCCGAATTAATTCATAATTTAGTAGAAGTAAATAATTATAATGAAGAAAACAATTTAATCAAAGAATTATTCTCAAACTATTATATTTTTGATAACGCTGATATCGACTCAAATGATGAAGAGGGAATTATTTTATCGATAAAACTGCCTGATTTTCTTAAAAACGACCTGCTTGAAAAAATTAATTCGATAATTATCAATAAAGAGAATTTTGAGAAAAATAATTTTTTATTTGAGGCTTCTGATAATACTATAGGTATTCCTATTTCAATTCCAATTAGTCAATCAAAGAACTTTAAAATTAATACAGAGAAGAAGGAAAATAATGCAATTAAGCAAGTTTATTTAAAATTTTGCATAAAAGATTTTTTAAACTTAAATAAAGATATTACTGGTAATGATAATCCACTTACAGTAATACTTGATGATTTTTCTCTAACTGATTATAATAACGTTCAGAAATACGCTGAAAAAGATGATAGACAAGAGTATCAGTCTTACAACCTCTTGAATAAAATAATGGGAAGTGATGAAGAATATGCTAAAAGTGTATTTTCTGATTCAAAGGATTATTTCGGAGAGGGAAATCTGAAGATTTCAGATTTGAAAAATTTTGAAAATGAAAAGACGGTTGTCCCACTGCAATTGGAAATGGAGAAGGATAATAATGTCTTTTCTTTTTTATTCTTTTCGGATTTTAATAATATTAAAGATGAATTCGAGAATAAGAAATCTATCCCTATAAAGGTATTTTTAAAATCAAAGGAAGATTTTATAAAAACAAATATAAATGAGAAGATATTAGATGGTTATGTAAAATTTAATGGTTCGGTAAAGGACGAAATATTTTCGGATTTGGAAGTTGAAGATAAAAAAACTAACTTACCTGATAATGTAAATAAAGAAGTTAATAGACTTCAAGATAAACTTGATGACAAACCCGTAACTAATGAAAATATAAAGGATGTAGTAAAGGGTGAAATATTTTCGGATTTGAAAGTAGAAGATAAAAAAACTAACTTACCTGATAATGTAAATAAAGAAGTTAATGGATTTCAAAATAAACTTGATGATAAACCTGTAACTCATGAGAATATAAATGGTAATCTATTCATTAATTTAATAAAGATTGAAAATATCGATGTTGAAGAGTTTGAATTACCAATAATAAATCCGTTTTATGCTGATAAAAAAATCTCAATTATAATTCCAAAAGATTCTCTAACTACCTTGAAAAATAGTAATTTGGATAAAGTGAATAAAGAAAAGATAGATATTCCAATTTTGATAAGAGAGATTCAAAATTATTCTGATAATGATGCAGATGAAGAAGCGATTAGGATTGAAAATTTTAATAATATTAATTATAACATAACAGATAAAACTAAAAGTGATGAATATTTGTTAGAAAGAAAATATTATAATGAATTGGTAAAGTCAGAAATTCTTCAACTAAATGTTTTGGAGATTGAAAATATTGATGAAAATATTAAAAAGGTACCGTTCAAAATTATTAGAAAGGAAGAAGAAAATCTGGAAAAAATAGAAAATATAGATAACAAAGTGTTTAAAAATGTAAAAATTCCAGAAGAAACGAATTATAAGGCTTATATAAAAATAGATGAACAAAAGGGCACTGAATTATATATTTTGATGGATGAAAATTCAGGTGGTAAAGATAATTCTTTTGAAATCAAAGATGTAATTTTCAATTTGGAAAATATTAATAAAGATGAGGATGGCTCTTTAAGTATTCCGATTAAAGTTATTCCAAATGAAAAGATTGATAGTGAAAATAATCAGAAAATAATTGATAATGGAAATAGTCAGAAAATAATTGATAATAATTCAAAAATTTATATAACACCGAAAAACTTAGAAATTATTAAAACAAATGTAGAGAATCTACCCGAAAGGTCGAATGTAAAAGTGCCGGTTGACATTATAAATTCAGCAAATAAAAGTGAAAAACCATTTAAGGTATATGTTGAGACAAATAAGAATGTTATAATGGAAATAATAGATTACGATAGTGAATTTACGAGTAATGGTGAAAAAGTAGATAAGATTGCTAAAAATTATGATATTAAAAGTTATGAGACAAAAGATGTTAGGCAAATAAAAGTAAAACTTATTCTGACAATTGTTGAAGAAAAGACTGAACCTGATAATGTTTCAATTAATAAAAATGAATCGAGGAAGAACTTATCCGAAATCTCGAAAAATGATTTTATTAAAAGTTCGGAAAAAAGTAACATTGGAAGAGAATTTATCATTAAAGGGGATAATGTTATTTTAAATGATAAGAATAATGAATATTTTTCATTAAATGATAAAAACAATGAAAGTGTCTTTAAAGGGATGAGTGAAGACGTTAAAAATAGTGAAATTATTAAAAAAGGAGTAGTTAATAATAAAATTAAAAATAATAATAATGATGCTAAATTAATTAAGAGTTTAAATAATACGGAAAGTAGCCCTAATGAAGATACAATGATAAAGAAAGTTTTTAAGATTCCGGTTGAAATTTCTGCCGAAAGACATTATGAGGAATCCGATAATGAGATGATAAAGGGTAATTTAATAATAGAGAGAAATGTTAATGTTAAAAGTAAAGAATATGGGTCATCTTTCAAAAATGTAGAGATTAAGACTGAATCGACAGGTAGTTTTGATTCTCAGAAAATTTTTACTCCTGAAAAGGGTTTAAAATCCGAAAACTTTTCTTTTGGGAGTGATTTAATTAAAAAAGATAATGAAGAAAGCGATTTTGAAGCAATTAAAGTTAATAAAATTTTATTCCGAAGAGGGGAGGGATTTATTAGTGAACTAAGTAAACTAAATAATAAAAATGATTCTGATAAAAATATTTCTCTTTATAATAGAGAGATAATTGAAAATAATATAGAGAAGATAGTCAACGAAGCCCGTATGATTTTGCGGAGAGGAAAGAGCGAAATTAGAATGGAACTTGAACCAAAGACTTTGGGAAAGATGGAAATTAATATTACTATGGAGAATTCAAAACTTATTGCAAAAATAAGGGTCGATTCGCAGGAAGTAAAAAATTTATTTACTGATAACATAAATAAACTCAAAGATGCACTCAATGAAGAGGGTGTTCAAATACAAAGAATAGATGTTTTTGTGAGGGATGGGCAGAATAACTTCACAAGGTACAATTTCTCTGAAGATAAACAGAATTTTTATAACCATTATAGAGAAAATAAACTCAGTAATTATAATGAATATGACGAAAAAGAAAGCAATCTTTTATCTATTGTGAGAAATATGGGATACAATACAATAGAATTAGTTGCTTAATTTAATGGGAATTATTTTAATAAAGAAGGAGAAAGGAAATGAGTCTCGTAACATCAAGTGTGAGTGAGCTTTTAGCTCCGAAATCGAAGCCTCCAAAATCGAGAGATATTGCATCCAAAGAAGAATTTTTACAATTACTTGTGATGCAGTTGAAACATCAAGACCCACTCAATCCTATGGAGGCATCGAATTTTTCTGCTCAGTTAGCACAGTTTTCCTCTCTTGAGCAACTGTTGAATATAAATTCAACTCTTACAAAAAGTCAGAATGGGAATGTTTTGCTGGCACAAGCAATAAGTAATTCTCTTACTGCGAACCTTATTGGTAAAAGTATAAAGTCTGCTGGAGATACTATAAATCATATAAGCGGAAAAGGTGAAAAAATTAACTTTACATTGGAGAATGATGCGGAGGATGTCATCATAGAAATAAGAGATATTAACGGATTGGTTATTGAAAAGATAGCCAAAAATAAATTAAAGAAGGGTGAAAATTGGGTAGAATGGGACGGAAAAGACTTAAACGGACTTCCAACAAGCAGCGGATATTATATAATTAATATCATTGCAAAAGATTATTTAAAAAATGATGTTGGAGTGATTAAATATATTACTGGAAAGGTTGATGCTGTCAGGTTTGTTGATGGTAAAGCATATCTTCTTGTAAACGGAAGCGAAATTGATATTTCAAATGTGAGTGAAGTATTTGAATGATATTAATTCTCAAATTTAAGAAAGGAGGTGATATAAAAATTGTCGGTGATTAGCGGATCAAACCTTGTAGGGACGGTGAAGAATAATAATAGTTCAAATTATCAGAAGATAATTCTGATAAAACAGGGAACAGCAAATTTGATAGGTTACTGAAAAATAATATTGAATCCGCTGATCTGAAATTTTCGGTTCATGCAATAGAAAGGTTGAACTACCGAAATATTGCTTTGAAAAGAGACGATATACAAAAATTAAATGAAGCAGTAAAAAAAGCTCAAGCCAAAGGTTCTAAAGAATCGTTGATATTATTAAAGAACCTTGCTCTGATAGTCAGTATAAAGAACAAAATAGTAATAACTGCAGTTGACAATGAAAATTTAAAGGGAAATATCTTTACCAATATTGACAGTGCTGTTATTCTTTAGGGCTGTTTCTCAAGAGAGAATTTGCTTGGGTATATGGCAATAGGTGGACTGCAGATAGGAAATAAAATAGTCATGAAGGAGTAAATAGCTTATATTAAATTTTAAAATGGGCTGGACCTTATAAAAGGGAGCCCAAGTTCTGCCAACTGACAGCGGCAGAATAAATTAGAAGAGGAGGTTTCTCTATGGCTATTATTAGGTCAATTTATTCGGGTATTTCTGGTCTGCGGACCCACCAGGCTTTTATGGATGTTATTGGAAATAATATTGCTAATGTAAATACTATTGGATTTAAGGCTGGGAGAATTACCTTTGAGGAGACTTTTTCGATGACATTGCGTTCAGCGCAATCTCCTACTGAGAGAACGGGAGGTGTAAACCCTCTTCAGTTAGGTTTGGGAACATCGATAGGTAGTATTGATACACTTTTTTCTCAAGGGACTTTGGAAACAACAGACCAGGTAACAGACCTTGCAATACAAGGGGATGGATTCTTTATACTCAGTGATGGGGTAACTCAATATTATACACGTTCTGGTGCATTACAGTTTGATGCTGCAGGTGCATTAGTTAATCCAAATAATGGTTTACGGGTCCAGGGAGTTTTAGCAACTGCACAGGGTGTTTTACCAGTTGGAAATCCAATTCGGGATATTATTCTTCCATTTGGTAAAAAAGCCCCGGCTAAATCAACTACAAGCGTATCATTTACAGGAAATCTTAATGCAGGAGAAAAAACAAAAGCGACGATTTTAGAGACAAAATCAATCTATGCAGTTGAAAGAGCAGGAAAGATTGATCCGGGTTCAAACTCAAACGTTCAGGGTCTTATTGCAAGCAGCAGTGCGGGTATTGTTACAAGGATTGAAGGTGTAACTGAAAATGCTACTACTGTCACCGTCAGCGATGGCTTGGATAGAAGTGGAGATGGAGTTATTACAGACGCTGATAGTTTTGTGTTTACCTTTGTTGGAGTGAATACTGCATCTGATGTTGATTTTCATTCTCTACAAGATTTGGTTGATGGTATCAATAGCGTTTTTGCAGCAGGGAGTGTGGCAAATCCGACCGGTGCAGAAGCCTATGCAGTAAATCCTACTGGTTTGCAGACTTTAAATGCAGCGATTCAGACGGACGGCAGTATTCAGTTTACAAGATATAACACTAATCTTTGTACGGAAGGTAGTGGTCTTGGGCTAACAAGTACAAACAGCAATCTTCAGAGGTCTCTTGAATCGGCAAATGATACGACTCTTGCACCTGCAAGTCCTTCAGCAACGGATCAATTTTCTCATATAGCAGAAGATGATGATTTTTTGGAAAACTTTCGCGATTTCGATGGTGTCAGTTTAGGACTTCAAATAGGTGACCAGATACTTATCGATGGACATGTAGGAGGTATTGCAATTTCAAATACCTACCAGACATTTGATATTACTTCCGGTACAGAGAATTATTCTCAATTGAAAGAGCGAATTCGAAAGACTTTAGATATTACTTCAGAAGATGGTGGGGTTACTATTTCTCCAGAGGGTTATCTTCTTTTAAAAGGAGATGGTGGCACATCGAATGAGATTTCAAGTGTAAATATCAGGTGTACGGATAGGACTTATTTCAATAATATCTTTGATAGTACACCAAATAACTGGGTGGAGACACAAGCTGCAAAAGATGTTCTTGGAGCCGCTTCTTCCACGGTTTATGATTCTCTCGGGCAGAAGCATGTTCTTACATTGACATTCACAAAGGATTCAAAAACAGTTAATAAATGGTTCTTTGAATTGTCAGTAAATGAACCGGCAGAAATTTCTGGGGGCAAGACGGGATATATATCGTTTAATGCAGATGGTTCTCTATCAACATTTATCCATGATGGTGCTGCAACCACGGTATCATTTTCTCCGAAGACCGGCGCTATAGACCCAGTAAGTGTTACTATTGAACCGGGAACTGTTGGACGGTTTGAAGGTATAACACAATTAGGGGCTTTCACATCGCTTGTTGCCAGTGATCAGAACGGATATGGTCTGGGAAAACTTGATTCTATCTCAATAGATAATGAAGGCAAGATAACCGGAACATATACCAATGGTGTTAGCCAGTTTATGGGTCAACTAAGCATTGCCGTTTTCAATAATCCGGGAGGATTAACACGAGGTAGTGATAATACTTTTTATGAGTCAGCAAACTCAGGGACACCGATTGTGGGATATGCTGGAACAAGTATCCCAAGTATTATTAATCCTGGAGCACTTGAACAATCCAATGTAGAATTAGCACAGGAATTTGCGAATATGATTGTTGCTCAAAGGGGTTTTCAGGCTAATGCAAGAGTGGTAACCGTGAGTGACCAGTTTCTAACTGAAATTGTTAATCTTAAGACGTAATTATTAAAAGGTGAGGGGAAAATTATTCCCCTCACCTAAAATTTCGGAAAAATTCACCAGTTCCTGATGTTCCAGTAAAGACCGTTTTCAAATCCCAATCAAAGTTTGAATATAAGACCTAAGTATTTATTATTATAAAGATTAGTTCATTTATATTTATAAGAAGATTATATTTTTTTTATATTGGCAAAATAGTTGCTACATTAAATTGTGATAAATAAAATATCTAAGTCTTGTATTCAAGACAGGATTTATAGCAAAGGAATGTACATAATGAAATAATCCTGCCTTCGGAATTATTCCAATTTTTAAAGAATATAAAAATTTTAAAAAATAAAATATATTTTAATCCTTTATTATTAATAAGTGTTAAAATGATTAAAATTAATATAAAACATTATATATATATTGGTGTTATTGCCCCATATATAGATTATAAAAATAAAAGATATTGGTTTGCAGGAAATTTAGGTATAAGAAAAATCAAGTTTATCAGTGATAATAGTAATGATTTTATTTATGGTTATATTTATCCCGGGGATGAAATCTATAATAAAAATTCATGTGTTTATATAAAGGATTAAAGATTGTATATAGATTTAAATTAAAATAAGATGTGTTATAATAGAGAATATAAAAAAGCATATTGATAAAACAATTAACAAAATTGAATTATATGCAAATGGAAAAAATACATATAAATGATGTTACTATAAGATGTAAAATATATTAAAATATTTGATTGAATTGTGAGGAGTTAGAAATTAATGATTAAAGTAAAAAAAATTAACGGAAGAGATTTAATTATAAATGCCGAACTCATTGAATTTGTTGAAAAAACTCCGGATACTATAATATCTATGACTACAGGTAAAAAAATTATCGTAAAAGATACGACTGAAGAGTTGATAAAAAAAGTGATTGAATACAGAAGAGAAATTTTCCCATTCAAAAGGTTTAAAAAACTAACAGAAGATGAAATTAAAGAATTAAATCTTTCTGACGAATAAATTTTTTATTTTTTTGCAAATATTCTTGTTATAAAGGGAAAAATATATTAATTTATATAATGGATAGGTATATAAATATCCATTAAAATTAAGGAGTTTAAATGGATATAGCAACAATAATGGGTTTAATATTTGGAGTAGGTTTTGTGTTATTTGGAATTGGAACCGGTATAGGGCTTTTTATAAGCCCTCAGTCGGCTTTAATTGTTGTTGGAGGGACTGTAGCAGCGGTATTTGTCAGTTATCCTTTAAAGGATGTTTTGGGTTTATTGGGTGTAGTTAGAAACGCCTTTTTTACCAAGGAAGAAGCAGTTCACGATGTGATAGCCCTTTTAGTGAGATTTGCGGAGAGGGCAAGAAGAGAGGGGATTTTGGCTCTTGAAAAGGAGATGGAGCAAGTGAAAGATGTATTTTTAAAGAATGGAATTCAATTGGCAGTTGATGGAACAGAGCCTGAACTTTTAAGAGATATTATGGAGACCGAATTAAGGTATTTGGAAGAGAGACACAAAAAAGGTAAATCTATAATGGAAACTTTTGCACTTCTTGCACCAGCCTGGGGCATGATTGGAACCCTGATTGGGCTGATAATGATGCTTGCAGAGCTTGATAACCCTGATGCAGTAGGTCCAGGGATGTCTTTAGCCCTGATAACTACATTATACGGATCACTTATGGCAAACCTGTTATTTACACCTATGGCGGGTAAACTGGACACAAAGTCCAAACAGGAAGTTCAGATTAGAGAACTTATGATAATGGGGATTCTATCTATTCAGTCTGGAGATAATCCGAGGATTGTTGAGCAAAAATTAAATTCTTTTATTGCTCCAAAAATGAGAAGAATGAGGGAGGAAAGATAGAATGGCAAGGAAGAAAATAGAGGAAGAGCGTCGGCGCGGCGCTCCAGCATATATGACTACTTACGGTGACATGATGACCCTTCTTTTGACTTTTTTTGTACTCTTGCTTTCATTTTCTTCATTGAGAGATGCCAAGTTCAGGCGGGCTATGGGGTCTTTAAAAGGGGCATTAGGTGTATTGCCGTTTGAACAGTCTGTAATTAGACCAGAAAGGGTTCCAATCCCGCAGTTGACAAATCTTCAGGAGAGCGAAATAGAAGAATCAATCGCGAAGTTAGAAGATATGTTGTCTGACCAGCAATTGAGAGAGGCTGTTCGGCTGCAGATAAGCGATAGGGGTATGACTATAACCATAGATGATCCGGTAATGTTCGAATCGGGGAATGCGGGACTCAGACCAAAAGCGTATCCAATATTAACAAGAGTAGCCTCACTTGCAAGAGGATGGCCAAACACTATTCGCATCGAAGGACATACTGATAGTGACCCTATTCGCACTGAAAAGTTCCCTTCAAACTGGGAACTTTCTACTGCAAGGGCTTTGAGTATTTTGCATTTTTTTCAGGATGATGCAGGATTTAACCCGAGAAATTTGGTTGCCATAGGAAGGGGGGAATTTGACCCGGTTGCTTTTAACGATACGCCAGAAAATAAAGCTAAAAATAGAAGAATTGAGATAAATATCGAGTATAATCCCGAAGTGAAGCCACCAACTGGAGTTTTAGGACAGTTGAGGTAAGTTTATTTTGCAGTAATTAATATTTAGTTTAATATAAAGATTTTTTAAACAAATATATTAAAGGAGAAATAAATATGCCAGAAGATTTTGAGGCAAATGAAGTAATGGATGAGACTCCAGCAAAGGCAAAAGCCAAAAAGGGTAAATCAATGCTTTTAATTGTTGGTATTCCGGTAGTATTGGTTTCAATAGTAGCAGCATATATTCTTGTGGTTGGGGTATTTCTGCCGCTTATGTCGGAGAAGGAGATTACATCGGATACTGGAACAAAAGAAACAAAGAAAACAAAATTTGGAGTACCTTTCTTAATAGAAGATCTTACAATAAATATACCTACAGACGAGAAAAGAAACAGATATTTAGTTACAGATATTGGATTTGAATGTAAAAATCAAAAAACATATAATGAGATGAATACACGTTTAGTTCAGATAAAGGATATTGTAATTGGAACTATAATGAGTAAAAGATTGGAACAGCTTTTAAATAATAAATTTATAGAGGATACACTAAAGACGGAACTACGGGATAAAGTTAATGCTGTATTAATGGGGGGAAGTGTGCTGAATGTATATTTAAGTGAAAGAGTAATAAATTAAAGGGGAGAAAGATGGCAGAGATTTTGTCTCAAAAAGAGATAGATGCCTTACTTTCAACGGTTTCGGTGGATGAGAAGGAGGAAGAGGGGGTTGTTGCTGAAGCCGCCACGGAAGGTGCAGAAGCGAAAATTGCAAGTGTTTATGATTTTAAACATCCTAACAGGGTATCAAAGGATCAATTAAGAACTTTGCAGTCTATTCATGAGGCTTTTGCAAAAACTTTTAATGCTTATCTTGCAGTGCGGCTAAGGACAATTGTTGACATTAATCTTATATCTGTTGACCAGCTGCAGTATTCTGAGTTTATTCTTTCAATATCAGACCCGAGCTGTATATATATATTTCGTGTTGAAGAACTTAATGGGGTAGGGATACTTGAGATAAGTCCTCAATTTGTCCTGTATATTGTGGATAGGCTTTTTGGGGGCAAAGGTGGAGCAGTGGAGGAAACAAGGGTTATAACAAGTATAGAACAGACAGTAATGAAAAAGATTATGGAGAAGGGAATGGAGAATCTTGCCACTGCCTGGCAACAAGTTGCACCTCTTACTTTTATTCTGGAAGGATTCGAAAGTAATCCGGATGTTGTTCAAATTGCTCCCCCGGGAGAAACAGTTATTACTATTTCTCTCGAGATTAAAATTCAGGATACCTCCAGTCTTATGAATTTATGTTTTCCTTATCTTACACTTGAGGACGTTATTTCCAGACTGAATGTTCAGCACTTTGTTTCTATGACTAAAAAAGAAATATCGGAAAAAGAATCGGGGCTCATTAATGAGAGAATGAAATTATCTGCTCTTCCTGTTGTTTCTTATCTCGGGAAAACTTCTATAACTGTTAAAGATTTACTTGAATTAAAAGTTGGAGATGTTGTTAAACTGGATAAGAAGGCCGGTGAGCCTCTTGAAGTAGATATCGGGAATAGCAAAAAGTTTTTGGGAAACCCAGGAATTTCAGGAAAAAAGAAGGCAGTAAAGATTATTAGACCAGTTACTAAAGAAGACATACATGAATATTAATTATCTCGGATTATGATTTTATGCTCATTTAAGTAGTTTGAAAAATAAAAGGTTTAATATATTATAAGTTTTTTATAGAGAAAAGATATAATATAGACAGGGAGAAAATATATGGCGATTTCAGATGAGATAAAAGAATTTCTTGAATCGATAGGTAAATCGATATCAAAGGAAACTTCTGATATATTGTCTACAGTGACAGGCAAAGAGGTTGCGATTTCAGTGAATAAGATTTCCGAATTAGATATGAAAGAACTTATGTCCTTATACCCTGCTGATATATTGTCTGTAAGATTTAATATATCAGATAAACCTGAAGATTTTATATATGTTCTTTTTGAAAAAGATATTGCAGTAAAGATATCGTCTTGGATGATAATGGAGAGCGATGAAGGAGTGGAATTTTCCGAGGAGAAACACCTTGATTCCATAAAAGAGACAGCAAATCAGATTCTTGAACATTTATCACCTGTTTTATCAGAAGAGTTGAAAAAAAGAGTGGAATTTTTCTCTATAAAGGCAGAGGTTTTGAAACTTGAACCAAATTTGTTTGATATACCTGATCCTGTTTCGGTTGAATATTCTCTAAATATGGGTGACAATCAGGAGAGAAAGGTCACAAAAATTTTATCGTCTGAAACTATTGAGCGTCTTCTGAAAGGTGAAGAGGAAACTGAATCGGTAGAAGAAGTACCATCAGAAGAAGTCGAAAGTCCTGAAATTGAATTGGAAGATTCTATTCCTCAAGTAGAGAAAGAAGAGGCTGAAGAGGAAGAAGATATTATAACAAGTGAACCTCAGCTTCCTGAAGAAATGACTGAAAAAATTGGACTTCTGATGGATTTATCCCTTCCTATTACTATTGAGCTGGGAAGAACAAGAATGTTAATAAAGGATATTCTCGAACTCGGACACGGTTCAGTAATCGAGTTCGACAAATTAGCCGGTGAGCCTGTTGACCTTCTTATTAATGATAAAAAGGTCGCTGAAGGAGAAGTTGTAGTTATTGATGAACACTTTGGAATAAGGCTTACAAATCTGATTAAACCTTCGGAAAGAATAAAATATTTAGGGAAATAATTATTTTAAAATTTAGAATATTTAATAAATATTAAAAGGAGTGCAATGAAGTTAAGGATAACTGTTTTTGCGGTTATTTTTATTTTGTCAATTTCGGGAATGGTGAACAGAAGTTCATCTCAATTTGGAGCTGGTTCTGAAGTTTTTAACGAAAATGGAATAAAATCAGATTCATTATCGACTGCTTATGTAAATCCTGAGATTCCTGTATTACCTAATTTTACTGATATGATTCTAAAGAGTATATTTTCACTTTCGGTTGTAATTGTGTTGATAATCGGATTTGTGATGTTCATAAAGAAGTTTGTTTACAATCGCAGTGGGTCAAATATATCCAATGGATTAATTAAAGTAATTAATACTACTTACATTGCACCAAAGAAATCAATTAATTTGGTTAAAATAATGGATAGAATCTTGGTTGTTGGGATTACTGAAAATCAGATGCAGACATTAGCTGAATTTAAAGAGGAAGAAATTCCGGATTCAATTATTGAAACCAGGAAAAGAAATGGATCAATAAAACAATTTTCAAATTATTTTAATATGTTTTTTGATAAAGTGAGAAAAAGGAACCATAAAGAAGAAAGATATGAGAAGGATAATTAGAAATAAGAGATTCTTTATAATTATATCTGTTATTATTTTGGTTAGTATATTTTTATTTTCCGAGAAGACACTTGCTCAGACTCCTATACCCAAAATCACCCTTGGTATTGAGCGTGCAGAAAGCCCAGATGATGTTGCGATGACGATTCAGATACTTTTTTTAATGACCATTCTTTCCCTTGCTCCTGCGATTCTTATTATGATGACATCATTTACAAGGATAGTGATAGTTTTTCATTTTATAAGGCAAGCTCTCGGGACACAGCAGATGCCATCTAATCAAATCCTGATTGGCTTGGCTTTATTTCTTACTTTCTTTATTATGACGCCTGTTTGGAGCGATATAAATCAAAATGCTATTCAGCCTTACCTCCGTGAGGAAATAACGAGTAAAAATGGGCTGGTTATTGCAGAACAGCCCATCAGGAGATTTATGTTAAAATTGGTGAGAGAAAAAGACCTCGCACTTTTTGTAAAATTTGCCGATATGGAAAAACCTAACAATCAATCTGACATTCCTTTGAGAGTCCTAATACCAGCATTTGTAGTTTCAGAATTAAGAATAGCA
>JAUWXV010000203.1 GCA_030616165.1 bacterium
ATCAGCAAGAACTAATTGCGAATCAAATTTGTATCGGACCATTTCGTCAAAAGATATTTTTTTGTCTTCCTCAAGCATCAGCAGACTTCTTTGTGTTCTTAAGCTGAGATGGTCCCCTTCAAAATAGTCCGGGTAATTCTCTTTTGGAATTAAATCGCTCAGAGAAGTGTACCACGGAGGATTGTTACAATTCTGAAGATATCCAGACTTCGGATTTTTAAGGTATGGCAGTTCCTCAAATTTATGATATCCCCTCCACTCTGTTTTGCTTGTTGAACCCGGAACAATACCTTTCCAGTTGTAACCTTTTGCTCTTTTTGGAATCTGACCGTTATATATATAAAATATATTCCCTTTATCATCAGCATAACATATATTAAACATCGGGATTTCCATCTTCTTCACAGCATCAATAAACTGGTTAAAATTCACTGCTTTTCCCATATCATACCATTCCCCAGAGAATCCAATATCATTAAATCCAGCATATTTTACAGCATAAGCCTTACTGCCTTTAAATTCAATAACCGGTCCATGAACGGAATAGTAAATATCCCTTTTTTCCCATCTGTAACCACCGTTAATCTTAACTTTTATAGAATCCTTAATGATTTCAAATTTTTTGATTTTATCATCGTACTTATAATGATTTTTTTCAACAAGTTCTAATTCATAAATATCAACCAAATCAGGTGAATTATTAGTTTGAGTCCATGTTAAATGTTCATTATGCCCAACTACAATTATAGGAAAACCTATACTAGTCGCCCCTGCTATATTTAATTTTTTGGGAACCGTTATATGCATTTCATACCATGTAAATGTTCCAGTCCAGGGTAAATGAGGATTAGCAAGCAGCATAGCCTTACCAGATTCCGACTTTTCCGGAGATATAGCCCACATATTTGAACCCATCTGCACAATCCTTCTTCTATCGCTTCTGTATCTGCTTGAACTATATATAAAATTATTTAATATAACGTATCTTCCATAAGTTAACACATCTTGAGGCTTTATTTGTTTAATCAAATCGGGAATTTTATCTCTATTTTTATTTATAAAATGATTTACTCCATCGGCATAGCAAGTAAGTAAATTCCTCATTTTAGAACTTAATTCATTAAATCTCTCCTCAGCAATGGTTTTTATTTTAAATCTTATAATATTAAAATCAGATTCAATATATTCATCTCCGAAATATAAAGATGCTTCTCCCTTTCCAATAAGATATAACTTTGCTATAAGTTCCAAGTTATCTTCTGCCTGAGCATAGCCAGTTCCAAAAGATGCTGCCTCTTCTGTCTCAGCAAGTATGTGAGGAATACCGTATATATCACGTCTTATAGTTACCTGTTCAGTAATAGGTTTATCACTACTTTTTGGAGAACAATTACAGATAAACAGAAACAAAAATAAAACCTGCCAATAAATATTTCTGTTTGAAACAATTTTCATTCTAAAAAATCCAAAAATTTTTGGCATTGAATGAGGAGTAAAATATTTAAGAAAATAAAACTAAGTATTTAGTTTTTTCGCTACTTTCTTTTAAAAAAAGTTGGTTCTTTTTCAAAAGGTACAAAATGGTAAGCAAAGTTAAAAAATTAAATCTTATCTACCCATCCAACCACCATCCACCACCAGAATATGACCGGTTATATAGTCTGAGGCGTCCGATGCAAGAAATACGGCAGCACCTTTTAAATCTTCTGGTTTACCCCATCTCTGCATTGGAATTCTTGATGTAATCTCATTATATCTCACAGGATTTTCAATAAGAGGCTTTGTTAAAGGGGTATTAAAATAGCCGGGAGCAATGGCATTAACATTCACATTGAATTTAGCCCATTCATTTGAGAGAGCTTTAGTAAGCTGACCAACTCCCCCTTTACTTGCTGCATAAGCAGGAATGGTTATTCCACCGGTAAAACACATTAAAGAGGCAATGTTTATTATTTTACCCTTTTCCTGTTTTATCATAATTTTTCCGACTTCTCGACAGCACAAAAAAACCCCCTTCAGATTAATATCTACAACCTTATCCCAATCTCGTTCGGAATATTTAATTGCTTCTTTTCTTATTGTGATTCCAGCATTGTTAATTAGTATATCTATCTTCCCGAACATATCAATAGTTCTATCAACCAAATTTTTAATCTGAGCAAGTTTTGAAACATCGCATTCAACGGTTAGGATTTTTTTTCCTATATTTTCGATTTCGGTTTTAACCTTTTCAAGATTTTTAAGTTTCCTGCTTACAGCAACAATATCAGCCCCTGCTTCAGCCAACCCAGCAGCCATCGCTCTTCCCAGACCATAGCTTGCACCAGTTACAATCGCTGTTTTACCTTCCAGACAGAAATGCCCAAGTATACTTTTTTTTATTTTGGCCATATTAAAAAATCGGCTTGCTTATAAACTGGATAATTTCCTATTCAAGAATCTCCAACACAACCCTTTTATTATACTTTGCTGACGTTGCTGTCAATAAAGTCCTAATTGCTTGAGCAATTCTGCCATTTTTCCCTATAACTTTACCCATTTCTCCACTACCAACTCTCAATTCAAGAACAACTGTCTTTTCACCTTGGATTTCATTTATTGTTACCTCGTCGGGACGGTCAACTAACTTTTTTACTATATACTCTACGAATTCCTTCATTTTTACCTCCTTTTCAATTTTACTACCGTTTTATATTTAACATTAACAAGAATAACTCGATTTTTGAAATCAATAATAGATTATAATATAAACTGCTATTGCCCACAGAAAGATATTTATTAGAAGAAATTTATCAGATAACATTAGTTTTACCGGGTCTCCGCCCTTCTTTTCTTTATAAACAAGATAAAGATACCTAAAAATTCCATAAAATACAAAAATATTTGTATAAATTAAATTTCTGGTTCCAAAATATTCTATTGCTTTGTCCGATATGGTATACATTATATATGTAATAATCGTTAACGCAGTAACAATGGAAATCATTTGGTCAATAAAATACGGACTGTAATAACTCAATACCTTTCTATGAATATTTGAACTATTTTCCAATACAACAAGTTCATATCTTCTTTTAGAAAATACAAGAAATAATGAAAGTAAAATAGTGCATAAAGAAAGCCATTCAGAAGGATAAACATCAATCACTACTCCACCAGCAAGTATCCTTAAATAAAAACCAAGTGCCACTACCATTACATCAAGGATTACTATTCTTTTTAAAAGAATTGAATATATCAAATTTAATAAAAAATATCCTAAAATTATATTTCCTAAAACTACATTTATTCTATATGCTAAAATAAATGTAGAAACAGACAAAATTACAATTGTGTATATTAATTTAGATTTTTTTATTTTTCCCGAAGAAAGGGGCCTTTTACTTTTTACCGGATGATTTTTGTCATTTTCAAGGTCAAATATATCATTGGTCATATAAACACATCCAGAAATAAGGATAAATATAATTACTGCCTTTAATACTTCTATATCTTTGACAAGAATATGGATATTCTTGGAAAATATTAGAGGTGCTAAAACCAATAGATTTTTAATCCACTGGCCTGGACGCATTGATAGAATAATATATTTCATAATCATAATATAATTAGTTTTTACCTTTTAAAAACCTTTTTAATGCATCATCCCACATCGGCATAAAATCCATATTCAGAGACTTCAATTTTTTATTTTCCAAGACAGAATATAAAGGTCTTTTGACCTTTGGTGCAAATTCTTTTGATTTTGTTTTTTCGAGATTTACTTCGAGACCTGTTAATTTAAAAATATTTTCAGCAAACTCATACCAAGAACAAAAACCATTATTTGCAATATGATAAGTACCATAAAAATTTGTATCGATTAACTTTTTAATTTGTATTGAGAGGTCATAGGTATATGTAGGTGTTAAAATCTCATCATCTACAACTCTAATTTTTTCTTTTTTTTCAGCGAGATAAATCATTTTATCAACAAAATTACCCCCTTTAGCCCTGCATTTATGTTTTCCATATAATCCAGATGTCCTTACAATAAAATATTTTTTTAAAATACTTTTAATAAAATATTCACCTGCAAGTTTTGTTATCCCATATACATTCAATGGATTCGGGATATCATCCTCATTATATGGCAAACCTTTTTCCCCGCCAAAGATATAATCGGTACTGATATGCAAAAAAATGGCATCAGCCATCAAACAGGCCAATGCCAGATATTTCACACCAAGAGCATTTACTCTAAATGCAGTGACGGGCGTTTTTTCGCATTCTTCAACTTTATGAAAAGCAGCAGTATTTATAACTATATCTGGTTCACTATCTTTTATAAATGAAAATACAGATTTTTCGTTTTTAATCTCAATATCATTATGCGTGGCTAAAACCAACTCGTGATTTTTAAGTTCAGAAGAAAGGTCCATACCAAGTTGACCATTTGAGCCTATAATAACAACTCTCATAAGGGTAGTGATTAATTTAGATTGAATTTATTATTTTTCAATGTCAAAAACATTTCCCGTCTTTTTAATTAATTCTTCTATTTCTGAAAGCAACATCAACCACTGAATATTGTAATATTTTAGGTTAAGAAAATCTGAGTAATTATACTTTTCAATCTGATTTATCATATTTTTCACAGATTCAATTACAGAAACTTTTGGCTGAAATCCTAAAATGGTCTCGATTTTTTTTGTTGAAACTCTATAGCTTCTTTGGGTAAAATTAGAATAATCAACATTAATTTCAACATTTTTAATGCCCTTTAATGCTTCCTTTACCCAATGTGCCAATTCGAGTATTCTGAAATTTTTATAAGCGATATTAAATATTTCACCACAAACTTTATCTTCCGGAGCTTCTAAACAGAGAATATGAGCCCTTGCAACATCATTTACATCGATTAAAGGTCTCCACATCTCGCCTCCAGAAAAAACAGTAAGACTTCCTCCTGAGAGTGCATCTTTAACAAAAGTATTAACTACCAGGTCATATCTCATCCTTGGGCTGAATCCATAAACAGTTCCCT
This sequence comes from bacterium, assembly GCA_030616165.1. GTDB lineage: Bacteria > SM23-31 > SM23-31 > JAUVVT01 > JAUVVT01 > JAUWXV01. The sequence goes on from JAUWXV010000203.1 coordinate 5,027, forward strand.
GCCTGAGAATTACCGGAGAGAAATCTTCATCCGCCAAGTCCAAAAGAGCTTTTTCTGCTGTGTATTTAGACATAGCATAAGCAGCACGCGGTTTTACCTCAGAGTCCTCATCCTTTAAAACATCTTCTGAATAGAATCCCACATCATAAATTGAACAAGTCGAAGCAAAAGTAAACCTTTTAATGCCCTTTTTTTTACAAATCTCAGCAAACATTTTTGTTGCTTTGTAGTTTATATCATTGTTTGCTCTTGGATTGAATTCTGCCATAGGGTCATTGGATAAACCTGCAAAATGCATAACCGAATCAATCCCCTCAAGAACATTTTCATCAAAATTGCGTATATCCCCTTGAACTAATTCTATTTTCTCCTTTAATTCCCTGAGTCCATCTTCGCCAAAAAGCAATTTATCAAATACTCTGACCGTCTCCCCCTTATTGAGTATGTGCTTCACGAGAACCGACCCGATATATCCTGCTCCTCCTGTAATTAGTATCATATCATTTTTCCATTGAAATTATTTAATTCACCAGTAACCTTGTGAATTCCAATATAGAAAATAAAGTAGAACTCTTAATAATTTAATGAATTTAATAAAAATTTTCGAATAATAAAACATTATTTAAATTTTACAGACCAATCATAATTAAATGAATCATATGGAACTCTCACTTCATCCGGCTGTTCTTGATTATAAACTTCGCTTGCAACACTGATAAGTTGAGTATCATCCTCTAAAGACATCCACCCGTGAAAAACACCAGGCGGAATAGTAAGAATACTCGGATTTCTCGAACCCATAACAAGAGTATCAATCTCCTTGTATGTAGGACTGTCTTCACGGTCATCATAAAGGGCAAACTTTGCACATCCATGACTGATAAAAAACCAGTCCCATAAAATTTTATGTTTATGCCAGGCTCTGATTACATTACGAGCAACCATCCCTACAATATAAACCTGTCCAAATTTCGTAAAATGTTCATCTGTTGCTCTCAATATTTCAATTAAATAACCTCTATCATCTACCCTTGTTTCAAGAGGAATCAATTTAACATCTTTTATCATCTGCAACCTCCGGTTAGACTTTTTATTTCATAATCAATTAAAAAAATCTTGATTTTTTATCACCCAATAAAAAATCATAAGTACCAAGGAAAAGAGATAGGCTTGTCTTTAACTTTTTTTCTTTCTTAAGCAAAATAATTAATAACTTATAAGGAATGTAACAAAAAATATGAATAAATACAGCATAAATTAAATAAATTTTCGAAAAATTTTTTTTAACTAAAAGAAGACGATTCTTTGATTGAAAATACAAATAAAATGGAGAAAAATTTCCCCACATAGACCTTGCAACCTTGTGCCATACCTTTGAGGAAGGAACAAACACTACTTTATAACCTTCTCTTTTAGCTCTTAGACAAAAATCTGCATCCTCTGCATAATTGAAATATTCTTTATCAAAAATTCCTATCTTCTTTATTACTTCCGATTTTACCAATAATGTACATCCAGTTATGTAATCAACATCAATAACCTTATTAAAATCTCCATTATCTTCAATACCCATACCTTTAACACTCATCCCTGCTTTTAATCTACTAAAATAACCGCCTGAAAACCATATAATATTCGGCTCAGAATGATAATAAATTTTAGAACCTAAAATTCCTATTTTTGAATTACATTCAGCATAATCTATCATTTTATCTAAAAATAACTCATCTACTATCGTATCATTATTCAAAATCAAAACATAATCT
>JAUWXV010000190.1 GCA_030616165.1 bacterium
TATTTATATATGTAATGAAAAAAAACAACCCCCTAACCCCCTTTGTTAAGGGGGAATTTAAAACCGCAGATTCCAGACGTTTTTTATAATAACAAGCAAATGATCATTAAATTACTTTTTTCAAATTAAATTATCTTACAAGTATTATATTATCAATAACTTATATTTTTTTATTCAAAATTTTTGGGTGGTATTCAAAGTTTATACTAACTGAGATTGAGATAAATAAGATAACGATTTTCTTGAATTACTTCTTTTATAAGATGGCACGGCAAAAAGTGGAGACATGCCATGGCATGTCTCTACAATATTAACATAAATCCATATTTTACAATTGAATATTTTTGTAAGAAGATTTAAAAATAAATTATTTTGACTTTTTGCCGTGTCATCTTATGAAACTTATTCCAATCTTCTTTTTTGCTTTCTGAATAGACAAAATATCAAGAACTGAAGTTACTTCTTCCTATTGAAAAACCAACTTAACCTTTTTTTAATCATTTTTGTTATTTTTTGATGCAAGCAAAGAGAAAAACATAGAGAATCAATCTGATTTACTCTCGACCCTTATTGTAATACGGACATAATCTTTTATTATTCAACCCAGTCAATGTTGATAATTTTTTTGCTTTGATTATCCGAAGAAAAAAAATAAAATATTTCTGAACTAAAAATGCATAAAATAAGTTAAATTAAGGAGGTGGTAAAAAAATGGGGAAGCCATTTTTATAGTTTTTTGATTTTATTGTTTTTATGTCACAAAGGAGAGTTTGTATGAATAAGTCAATTTTGGCTATTATTTTATTATTTTTAATGCTTTACAATTACTTGTATCCAGCAAATTACAGAGGTGCAAGAGAATGGTTAATGCAGCCTTCTAGTGCACGATGTGCCGGAATAGGAGAAGGAACTGTTGCGATTATTGATAATGCAAATACAGTATTTTGGAATCCTGGAGGAACCCCATTTTTAAGTGGCTTGAACTTATCCTATACTTATGAACCTTATAAACTAACTTAAAGTTATATTAATTCTAAAATACATAACTTTTCTTTTATTAAAAAATTTAAAAAATCATTTGCAATAGGTTTAAATTTACGGAAATTTTATCTTCTTCATAATGATTGGACGAGAGTAAATAAATATAATGATTATGATGTAGGAATTTCTTTTGGATATAGGAGAAAGAATATAGGGATAGGTATAAATACAAAATATCTTTTCTCAAAAAGAGATATTTTTAATGTAAAAAACACGCCGTTGGCTATTGATATTGGTATGTTATATTCAAGAAATCATAATATAATAAAAAAATATATATTAAATTTTAACTTTGGTGTATCACTCTTGAACTCTTCGAATGGGATTGAATATGATTATTATGGATCTAGATATTTTGATGGTTTGCCAAATATTGTTAGAATGGGATATGCTGTGACATTTAATTTACCAAAGAGAAAATTTAAATTAAATCCATTCTCTATTACTCATAATCTTGAATATGCTGAAATTATTAATTATGATAAAACGACCCAAACTAAAGGATATAAATTTCTTGGATATGGTTTAGAAGTTATTTTATATGAAATGTTCTTATTTAGAATAGGGAACCGTTCTTTGAAGAGTAAAAAATATTATGCTGATATACTAGATATGGGTTTTTCATATGGATTTGGATTAGAAATACCAATTGATTTTCTTTACAATTCATTTCCATTATCAGTATCTTATAATTATGCTCACTTTCCGTGGAATAAAGAACATTATCTCAAAATTCATTCACTAAATATTAAATATAAATTTTAAATGTCTTTATTATTAAAAATTATTTAGATAAGAATTTTTTTAAACCCGGTTCTTAAAAGTCCGGGTTTTTTTTATTTTATAGGTAAAAGGGTTTTTGCTTACTTTTTTTTCAAGATGGCACGGCAAAAAGTGGAGACATGCCATGGCATGTCTCTACAATATTAACCTAAATCCATATTTTACAATTGAATATTTTTGTAAAAAGATTTAAAAATAAATTATTTTGACTTTTTGCCGTGTCATCTTTCAAAAAAAGTAAGTTTTTTTATTAAATTCTTTAAATATTTAATAACTATTGACAAATGTTGAAAATTTAAATAAATTAGAGTAAAATAAAAAATCCTGACTTAAACATAATTTTATAAATAATTTGTCAGAAAAAGTCGATAAAATAAGAGAAGTCTCGTATTATCACACAAAGATAAAGGATTGGCCTGAGAGTGAGCGTCCGCGTGAGAAACTGATGAATCTTGGTGCGGATAGATTGAGTGATGCAGAACTTCTGGCGATATTATTGAGGAGCGGTGCTGGAAAGATAACGGCTGTTGACCTGGCAAAGAGGCTTTTGATTGAATATGAAGGATTGATACCACTTTCGGGGAGGTCAATCGGTGAATTGAAAAAGATGAAGGGTATAGGGAGCACAAAAGCAGTAACATTAATGGCAGCTTTTGAAATCGGCAAAAGGATTGCAAGCGGAGGCGATATTAAAAAGGTGAAAATTAGATGCCCTGATGATATCGCAAACTACTATATTCCAATGATGTGGAATATGAAAAAGGAAATTTTTAAGGTTGTCCTGCTTGACAGCAGCAATCAGATTATTAAAGATGTTATGATTTCGGAGGGGAGTTTGAATTCAAGTGTAGTTCATCCAAGGGAGGTGTTTAAACCCGCAGTCTCGGAGTCGGCAGCAGGGGTTATACTTGTGCATAATCATCCAAGCGGTGATGTCCAGCCAAGTCCCGAAGATATAACAATTACGAAGAACATTGTCGATGCAGGAAAACTTATGGGTATCTCAGTGCATGACCATATTATAATTGGGGGGAAAAGTTATACAAGTCTTGCTGATAAGGGTTTGATGTGAATATTTTTGTTGTTGATTAGATTTGTTTTTAAAAATAATGAATAACCTATGACATATAATTCAGAAATTGTTAAGAAAAAGGTATGGGCTGTAGCGGGGGGAAAGGGTGGAACCGGAAAGTCGGTTATTTCTGCAAATCTTGGGATTGCACTTGCAAGCCTTGGGTATAGAGTTATTCTTGTTGATGCAGACCTCGGTGCACCAAATCTACATACCTGTCTTAATATAAAAAGGCCCTCTTTTACCCTTAATGATTTTTTAACCAATAGGGTTCCTGATTTAAAATCTATACTCCTCGACACCCCGAATAATAACCTTAAATTAATTTCCGGAGGGATAGAACTTCTTGGTCTTGCAAACATCCATTATCAGAGGAAAATGAAACTAATTAGACATCTCAATAAACTTGGCGCAGAATTTATAATAGTTGACCTCGGGGGAGGAACCACTTACAATACTTTAGATTTTTTTAATCTTTCGAATGAAGGGATACTTGTTTGTAATCCCGAACCAAACGCGAGAGTCGATGCATATTCTTTTCTAAAAAATGTGGTATGGAGAAAACTCTCAGCATTTACCAGAAACAACGGGGTTTTAAGAGAGGTAATAAACCGAACCAATTATTTACAGGAAAACAGAATATTCGAAGTATCAAAACTTCTTGAATTGGTTAAAAATGAGGATGAAAATTGTTTCCGGATGATGGGAAAAATTTTGAATGATTTTAAACCGAAACTGATTATGAATAAGGTAAGAAGAAGAAGTCAAATTGACGAAGGGAAACAACTTGTTATACTGACAGAAGAATTTCTTAAAGTTAAACTGGAATACTTAGGATATATTGAAATTGACCAGCATGTCATCGATTCTACAGAAAGAATGATGCCATTTGTTCTTGAATATCCAAAGTGTGAAGCAAGTAAAAATATCTTTCAGATTATTAAAAATCTGATAGGCGGCAAGGAAGAAGAAAAATCTTTCCGACATTTCAAAAAAGATATGAGAATCGAAGCCCGTCAGTGGAAGTAATTGCATTTCAGATTAATTATCCCTTGCATTATATTTTAATTTTTTTATTACTGTAAATTTGTTATATTAAATATATCAATCATCAGAATAAATAGTAATATTTTATGAAAAATAGAAGTGATAAAAAGGTTTATGATGGTTCTGAAAATAAATTGTGGAGTCATCCAGGCGGTAAATTAAGAGAACTTGGAGCAGAAAATCTTACTGATGCGGAGCTGCTTTCTATTTTGATTTCACCAGGTATGAAGGGCAGACCCGCGGAAAAAATAGCGGAAGAAATTCTTGCAAAGTTTAGCTCTTTTAAAGGAATGGCAAATCAGCCTTTTGAGAAATTTATGAAAATAAAGGGACTTGCTGATGTGAAAATTATAAAAATTGCAGCCTCATTTGAAATTGCAAGAAGAATTGTTAATGAAGTTGTAAAAGAATATGAGAAGTAAAATTAAGTCGAAAAATAAAAAAATTCCCAGCCCCTTTGAGAAAACAGCACACAAAACAGAGCGGTCTGCAGTGGCTGTATTAATGCATTGGATGAGAGAAATCATTGAGAAAAAAAATATCGACGTGGGAATGCCGGATGTTGAAACAATCGGCGCTGACAGAAAAATGCCAGATACAGTTATTTATGAATCACAACGAAGTAAAAAAATTCTGTGTGTATTAGAGGCAAAGCCACCATATTTTGATGTTTTTAATGAAAAAGAGTTAAAAGAACCAGCAAGAGAAAAGGCAACTGAAAGAAAAGCAAAATACTTTGCTCTTACAAATTTTAAAAGCCTTTTGTGGTTTAATACAAAAAAAGTAAATGCTTTAAAGCCCGAAGAAGAGCAAATCGTTGGAAAATACTCTCTTTCAGAAATTGAAAACCTTGATGATATTGAACAAACAAGGTATAAAGAACCTACTAAAAAGGCTCTTGAAGATTTTTTAACCAAACTATATAAAGTCCACTCAGGTAAAGAACCTGAGCCAAAGCAGGCAATTGATGAGTTTTTAATATATAGACTTCAGGAAAAAATACGTGTTTTGTCTAATTATTATAAGGATATTATTTATAATCAGTGTCACAAAGATTCATCATTTGCAAAAAAACTCACAAACTGGTTTGTTGAACAAAATTGGAGTTTTACATGGAGTTCAAAAGACTTTGATATTGCCTCAAGACAAACTGCATACCTTCTTGTAAATAAGATTCTATTTTATAATGTACTACAGGCAAAAAGACCACAGGAGCTTGACCCTATTGATATTCCTGAAAGTCGCACAAAAGGTTCACTTCTTAAAACTAATCTCCAGGGTTATTTTGAATATGTTTTGAAAAATATAGATTATGAGACAATATATACAACAGACTTTATTGATATTCTTGCTTTCCCAAATGTTGAAGAGGTTGTAGAAGAAATAAAAGAACTAACAAATATTTTCAAAAGATATGATTTTTCAACATTAGGATATGATATTTTAGGTAGAATTTTTGAACGGCTTATTCCACCCGGTGAACGACATAATTTAGGTCAGTATTTTACAAATCCTGATGTTGTTGATATAATTTTAAAATTCTGCCTGCATCATGAGGATGAAAAACTTCTTGACCCTGCATGCGGTGCCGGAACTTTCCTTGTCAGGTCTTATCAGCATAAGAAAATTATGAACCTGCGTAAAAGTCACGAAGAAATATTAAAGACAATTTGGGGAAATGACATTGCCAAATTCCCAGCCCACCTCGCAACGATTAACCTTGCAATTAATGATTTAAGCGTAGATGAAAATTATCCAAATATCATCGATGAAGATTTTTTTGAACTTCTTGTGGGAGACGACGGTTTTGACCCGATTAAGTGGAGAAAGAGAAGAGCAAAAACACTTAGAAAAAATGAAAGAGAAATAACTTATCCCAGATGGTTTGATGCCGTTGTCGGAAATCCACCATATACGAGGCAGGAGGAGATAAGCAAAATTTCACCTGAATATGCTGAATATAAAGAAGACCTTATTAAAAAGGCGCTTTGTTTTAACGATGAGAAATTGGCAGATATAAGTAAACGTGCCGGCATACATTCATATTTCTTTGTTCACGGGACAAAGTTTCTAAAAGATGGTGGATATTTTGGTTTCATAGTTTCTAACTCATGGCTAGATGTAGATTACGGAAAAGGACTTCAGGAGTTTTTCCTTAAAAGTTATAAAATAATTACCATTATAGAATCGAAAGTTGAGCGCTGGTTCGAAGAGGCAGATATCAATACCTGTATAATTATACTTCAGAAATGTAGCGGAGATTCACGAATTGCCAAAAAAGAACGTGAAGAAAATCTTGTTCGGTTTGTTTATCTCAAAAAGCCACTGCGAAACTTTATACCGCCGGCAAAAGACATATGGGAAAAACAGGTTGAAAGATTAAATGAAATTGATAAACTCAAAAAGACAATTCTTGCTCACAATGATTTTTATGAGAATGAGGATTTGAGAATCTTTCCAAAAAGTCAGAAGGAACTCTGGAGTGAAGGTTACGACCCAGAAAATAAAAAATATGTTGGTGCAAAATGGGGAAAATATATAAGAGCACCAGAGATATTTTTCAAGATTTTGAAAAGGGGTAAAGGTAAATTTGTTCCTTTAAAAGAAATTGCAGATGTTCGACGCGGATTTACTACTGGTGTTAATGAGTTTTTTTATCTGACAGAAGAAGAAATAAAGCGTAGAAAAATTGAGAAAGAATTCTGGATGCATAAGGATAAGAAAGGGAATTGGATTCCTAATTATTTAATTTGGAGTGGACGAGAAGCAAAAAGAATTATAATAAAACCTAAAGATTTAAAGTATCGTGTTATTTTAGTTAATAAATATAAAAATAAACTCAAAAACACTAAAATTTTAAAATATATAGAAGAAGGTGAGAGTAAAAAATTAAATGAAAGACCAACATGTATAAGCAGAAAGAATTGGTACGAATTAGATAATATTAAAACTGGTGATTTTCTTTATTTTTATCAAATGGGAGATAGATTTTTAATTCTAAAAAATAAATATAGATTTTATGCTGACTGTAATCTTTTCAATATTTATATAAAAAAGAAAATTGATAAAAATTTAATAGGAAGTATTTTTAACAATACACTTTTTAGACTTATATTAGAAATTCAAGGAAGACAACTAATAGGAGCACTAACTGTCATAAAAATACAGGTTTATGAGTTATTACAGAGTTTATTAATTAATCCAAAAACTTTATATAGAAAAGATAAGAAGAAATTATCTTCCATATTTAAAAAAATAGTTTCTAGGGATATAAAGTCAATTTTTGAAGAACTCGGCGCTTATTCCCCCAAAGAAGTCTCTCTTGATAAAGTCAAGCCCGACCGCA
>JAUWXV010000016.1 GCA_030616165.1 bacterium
AAAGGTTATTGAAGGAACAATAACTTCGTCCCCGCATCCAATGCCCGCAGCCCTGAGTGCAATTTCAATTGCAACGGTGCCGTTTGCACAGGAAATGCCATACTTTGCATCTTGATAGGCTGCAAATTTTTGTTCAAACTCTTCTGCTTTTGTTCCTGGGTCTGCTCCACGCATCCCTGAAAACCATGTCCTGCTTTTTATCACTTCTTCAACATATTTCAGTTCACGTTCGTCATAATGCGGCCATAAGAAAAAATCTTTTTTACGAAGTTTCTCTCCACCGTTAATTGCTAATTTACTCATTGTTATTCCTCCTCTCTTTGTAATATCATTTTAAAATACATAACTTTTAAACAAATATGCTTTTAATCTAAATATTTTATTTGCAATTAATACATATGAAACTACAAAGAATATTTTGGTATTATAATTTTTAATTGACATTAAAAAAAGAACATTGGATGTATTAAAAACTCTTATGGAAAATAAAAGGAGTATCCACCTATGCTAAAGCTGAACCAAACAGTTTACAGGAAAAATAATATACAAAAAGAAAATACTTTTGTCAACAGTTTAATTGAGTTAAATTTTCCAAATAATTCTTGATTTATCCCAGAAAAATAATTAAAATGACCTAATCTGAATTATTCATAAATTGTAGTTATCGTTTATCAGCCATTAGCTTTTAGCTTAATAATTGGTTTATTAAGCATTTGTTTAAAATATGATAGTTTACTGATAATTTCATCATAAGTTTTTGAGTTTATATATTTCAAATCATAACAAAATAATATTTGATATTCTAATTCGTTTGCATAACCAAAAGCAATTCACAGGAATCTGCAAAATAGGCGTCACTATTTTTTAATAACTAATGAGGTGATTTTTTAACCCTTTAACTAATAATTCTTCTATTAGTAGAAAATAGAATATTTAATGTCAAATGTCAAAATCCAAATGTCAAATCAAGCTCAAAATCCAAATATCAAAATAACTATAAATACACAAGTTTTGACATTTAGTCATTTGGATTTTATTTGGCATTTGAGCTTTGAAATTTAAGCTTTTATTAGTAATATACCATAAAACTGCTTTTTTCAGGTGCGAATATTTAAAGTTAATGTATTAACAAATCGTTACACTAGTGTGCATACACAGACGTTTATGGTTTAGAGCTGGTTTTCGTCTTAATCACGAAAGTATAGAGAATATGTTATCTGAATTTGTTATTGGCAATTCGAAGGAGATAAGAAATAAATTAAAGAAAATTTTTTTATAATATACTTTATCTTATCTGAAATGTCAAGGTTTAGTTGTTATCAGGGAGATACGCCGAAATTCAGTTATAGAAACTAACAACTTTTTTGTCAAAAATGCTTGTGAAAATCATCATTTGTTTCGTATATTGTATCATTGCTACTCCTTAATACTTGGTTTCTTTTCCATTTTCACACTAACCTAACAGAATTTTGAATCTATTTAGGTATCAGGGTTCAGGATACAGGATTTATTGTTGTGTGTGGAAATTTTTCTGTTTTTTTTTGCGGTAAAATTTAACAGAACATTAATCTCTATTGAGGAGGGAAAATGAAAAGAGATATAAATCAAAGGTCATTCCCAGAAAAGATTAACAAAAAAGCAGGAATCAGATTAATTGAAAATGGAGTTTTTGAAGGAATGGAGCCTATTATGAAAGAAAATATTCAAAGGGCTGCAAAAATCCTGATGGATTGGAAAGGAGATTCCTATACCTTTGGGACTAGTGAGGATGTATTGAATAAAACAGGAGAATATGCGGGAAATTTCGGCAAAAAAGCCCTGGTCGTCGCCTCATTAGGGAAGATTTGGGTAAAAAAATTCCTCGAGAGGGTTCTCAATTCCCTAAAAAGCCATGGATTTGAATATGTAAATATATTTGATGCGAAGCCCAATGCTCCCAAAGAAGATGTTTATCGGATTGCTCTCTGGCTCTCCAAGACAAAATCGGATGTGATTGTTCCCATAGGTGGGGGCAGCACTATCGATGCGGCTAAAGCAGCAAGTATCCTTGCCAGTTACTCACCTTCCGAAGCAGTCAAGGAATTAGGTGCAAATGAAGAAACAGCCTCCACTATAGAGCCATATTTTGGAACAGGAAATGTGTCAAAGATGAGAGAGAAAACATCGAAATCCATTATACCTATTTTAGCGATTCAGACTGCAGCCAGTTCTGCTGCACATCTTACTAAATATTCCAACATTACGGACCCTGTAATCGGACAGAAGAAGCTCATAGTTGACGATGCCATTGTTCCCACAGCAGCAATCTTCGACTACAGCATAACACTTAATTCCCCCACAGAACTGACGCTTGATGGAGGTTTGGATGGGATTGCACACTGCTGGGAGGTTTTTATGGGAGCCACAGGAGAGAGTTATTATGAAAAGGTTAAAGAGATTGCCCAATTGTCTATCTGGCTTATTATTAGGGGTCTTCAAAAGGTACAAAAAGATTCAAAAGATACTGGAGCGAGGGTCGCTCTGGGGCTGGGCACGGACCTCGGGGGATATGCTATTATGTTAGGGGGGACCAGCGGTCCTCATCTGGGGAGTTTTTCTCTGGTGGACGTATGCAGTCACGGCAGGGCATGTTCGGTATTGAATCCTTATTATACAGTTCTATTCGCTGAAGCGATTCAGGAGCAGTTGAAGAGTATAGGAGATATCTATAAAGAGGCAGGATATATTAAAGAGAGATTAGAAGGGAAAAAGGGGAAAGAGCTTGGACTATTAGCGGCAAGAGGGATGATCGAGTTTTCCAAAGCATTGGGTTTTCCGACGACTCTGAAGGAATTAGGGACTACAAGGAAACATCTTGAGAGGATGCTCACAGCGGCAAAAAATCCTCAACTCAGGATGAAACTTCGGAACATGCCTACGCCTATGGATGTGGAGAGTGGGGATGTTGAACGCCTTATGAAGCCCACAATTGAGGCAGCATATTCGGGTGACCTGGACATTATCGTAAAGGAATGTTAATAGTCTCCTCGATAAATCGAGGGATTAATGATATTTAATAGTTTGAAAACCTTTCATTAACGCCCGACTTTAGTTAGATAGTTTCCAAGGACAAGTTATGGATAGACGTACATTTATTAAAGGTATGGCTTCTTCAGTTGCTTTATCTTCTATACCGCAAAATATCAAAATTGGCAGTTCCGAAAAAAATCAGAATCATCCTAACATAATATTTATATTTTGTGATGACCTTGGTTATGGTGATTTAGGATGCTATGGCAATCCTGTTATCCGCACACCCCACCTGGATAAATTAGCATCTGAGGGGATGCGGTTCACCGATTTTTACGCAGCATCGCCTGTGTGTTCACCTTCCCGAGCAGGCACTATAACAGGAAGAATACCAAACCGCACTGGCATTTACGACTGGATTCCAGCTAACAGCGGCGTATATTTACGGATTGATGAAGTATCTGTTACGCGGATTCTCAAGAGTATGGGTTACACTACCTGTCATTCAGGCAAATGGCATTTAAACAGCCGATTTGACGGGTCTGAACCTACACCGAGCGAACACGGATTTGATTTCTGGTTTTCCACACAAAACAATGCTAACCCGAGTCACTATAATCCGGATAACTTTATTCGCAATGGAGAGACCGTTGGCGAGTTGAAAGGATACTCGAGTACAATAATCATTAATGAAGCCATTGAATTTATCCACCGTGTCTATCGTCAGCCATTTGTCGTTTTCATCTGGTTTCATACACCACATGAGACAATAGCTACACCAGATGAATTTGTAGATTGGTACCCGGAGTTTGCAGACCGTACCAAATCTGAGTACTACGGGAATATCAGTCAAATGGACTACGAGGTGGGAAGATTGTTGCAGGTAATTGAAGACCTTAAACTAAAGGATAATACACTGGTAATGTTCACCAGTGATAATGGTCCGGAGACCTTACACCGCTATCGCGGTGCAATCCGTTCACACGGCCTGCCGGGGCCATTGAGGGGAATGAAACTGCATATATATGAAGGAGGTATTAGAGTTCCCGGAATACTCCGCTTTCCAGGGAATACACAGCCCGGTCAGGTATGCCATGAACCGACCAGTTGTGTGGATATACTGCCGACTTTTTGTGAGATTGCTGGAGCGAAAGTGCCTGACGATCGGGCAATCGATGGTACAAGCATTTTACCAATATTTAAGGGGAAACCAATTCAAAGGCAAGTACCCCTATACTGGCAGTACGATAGGGCTCTGAGCAAACCAAAAATTGCTACCCGAGAAGGGGCATGGAAGCTACTTACTACTGCCGATTTGCAAGACTTTGAATTGTATAACTTGGAGGATGATTGGGGAGAAACAAAAAATCTTGCTAATAGTGAACCCAAGCGTGTTAAAACTATGTCAAAAATATTGAAGTGGATGCATAAAAATGTCAATCAGTAGAAAATAAAAGCAGGATTAGGGTATGCAGGAAAAACTTTTTTATATCATACCAAAACTTTGGTAAATTTTGGATATTTTAATTCACAAAAGCCCAGGTAAGGGCGGTTCACGAACCGCCCCTGCAAGAGACGGAATATATTGTTTATTAATTGTTTAAATGCTGAAATAATACTGAATCAAGTTCAGCACAGGATTCAGCATGACAGATAAATTCTACTTGTTTTAAGCAAGATTTAACGATCAACACGTTGCAGTGTGTTCGATTGAAGCGCCTTATTAGGTATGAAAGCTTATGATTTGCAGATTTCATCGCTCTTATCTTGTGCCTGGCACTCGGTTTTCTTTGCACTCTACTTACTCAATCGTGTCTATTACCCCATTGACGATTGAAGTCCACGTATACCTTGCGGCTAAGATAGAGATTTCTCCTGTATGAAAGATTGGCCACCAAGCTGAATATCGGCTTGCGGCGTTGCCACAAGCTTCTGCATATCCTGCGCAGAATGCGAGGAATAGAATAGAAACTCCAGTTGCAGGAGTTCATTTCTTGGATGATGCTGTCTATAGACAAATGCTTATACCGGGCCACTGGGAAGGTCAGCGTGTAGTATTTCCAGTCTTCCGGGAACACATTGAGGGCGATGCGATCCTCTGATTTCATCTGATTCCACAGGCCTGTGCCAGGCAAGGGTGTCAGGTACATCACATTGATATTGTCCACTCGGTATTTGCTTGCCATGTTGGCAATATGTTTGCCGATGCCAGGTTTATGTATGTCCAAACCAATGATAAAGGAACCCACGACTATGATATTGTGCCGCTGTATGCGTCGTACAGAAGCGCGGAAGTCCCGGCCCTTCAGAAGGTTGAATTTCTTGCCGATCTCGAGAAGCCCTTCCAGCTCAGGAGATTCAAAGCCGATGAAGATGCCGATGCACCCGGCCTTCGCGGCCAACGCCATAAGCTCTTCATCATCAGAGAAGTTAATTGTGGCTTGGGCAACCCATTTCTTTCGCAGGTTCGCCTGTGCAATGGCGCGGAACAGGTCCTTGGCGCGGGCAATGTGTTCAGGGCGCGTGCCAATGAGGTTGTCATCCACCACCAGAACATGTTTCTCACGGACTAACTGTAATTCCCGCACGACATCCGGAATTGGTCGCTGCCGGTAGCGCGTCCCGTTGAACGCCGTCACGCTACAAAAACTGCAGTTTAACGGACAGCCGCGTGTTGTCTGAATTGCTCCAAAGGCATATCCCGTTGCCAGCAAATCATGACGGGCGAAGGGGACTTCGTTTATATCAGCTAGCCCTCCATCATATCGGTGCTTCAGTCTGCCATGCCGAGCATCCTCAAGAACCTGTGGCCAAATACCATCAGCTTCCCCCGTGACGACAGAGTCAACACGCTCCATGACCTCGTCCTGGCACATGGTTGCGTGAATACCCCCCATAACGATGGGTACTCCCAAACGCCGGAAGTAAGTGGCCACTTCATAGGCGCGGTTTGCCTGTGAGGTGAAAGCAGTAATACCCACTAAGTCCGGAAGAGGCATGGCCGAATAGTCCGGCACGCCTAAGTTCTCGTCCACAATCGAGATTTCCCACTCCTGTGGGGTCAAGCCCGCGAGAACCATAAGGCTGAGCGGTTTCCATACGCGGTAACGGTTCCAGCGGCTCTCTTTGACTAAACTGACAAGCGAATTGGAGGGATTTATCAAATATAATCGCATAGCGTGTATTCACTCTTGGATAGGGATTTACTTATTTTCCCCGATATTCCCCATATTAAAATCAAATATGACTTTAGTTTGAGTTTTTGTTATATTTTAAGTAAAAAATAACAATTTTTCCATTAAGTGCAACTGTTTTTTTTTATTTTAAATAATATTATCTGTTTCTTTCTGATTAAGATGTTTTCCCTTAAAATAGGATGACTGGAGATACCTGTCCAACGGTTATTATGAGAAAGTGTAGCAGTATTGGGTCTTGCCGCATTCTTGCCCCTGTGCTTTTTTCCTGTAATAACTCTCATTACAGGATCAAGCGATAAACGCTGTGCATCATTGACATCTTCATAACCCGCAAGGCGGATGTATACTGATTGTCGTAGTAAGGAGGTCATGTCATGCTGAATATTACGTCCAGTTCGTCTATCGCTAAAAATAGCATCAACCGAGTTAAATTGACCAGGTTAGTAGATTATCCGAAATTTACCGCAGTTTTTTAATTTTGTTCAAAAGTTGGAGTGCAGCATCCACAAGTTTTTCCCCCTCACCATTTTTTATGCGGCTTACTTCAACTTCGTATGCCCCTTCATCAAATGCTTTCTCATCAGGCACATAACCGAGGTCAGACTGAGATTGTTCTATGATAAATGTATATTGAAATGGAGATTTCTCTTTGACACCCAACCCAAGTTCTACAAATATTTCTCCGGGAAGAGAAACTAAAGCAATATCCCCAATCCCAAAAGTTTGCACTTCGGCTTCAATTGGTTTACCATGAAGTTCCTGAACTCTCAATATTTTCGCTGCTATTCTTGCTTCTTTTGTAAACGAACCCGGTGAAAATCGTTCTTTAGCATTTATTCTTGCCCATTCTATTTCTCCTTTTGTATATTTATTGAGACGTTTAATACTTAAGTTTGGCTAACTGTCAACACAAAGTCAAAATAATAAATATTAAGTAATACCGGGATTTCAAAAAATTAGATGCTTCAGTATTACAGAATAAATTTCTTGATTTATAATATTTAAAATATTATATTTTTTGCTTTATAAACATTCTTTATAATTTCATAAAGAAAATTTTCTTTTGTAGCTGGTAACTTCTAAATCTTACAGCCCTTTATAAAGATTATTTAATAAAAAACATGAAATTATATGTCAAGGAATAATCTATGAATTTTACGCCTAAATGTATTGCGACAACTATCGGGAGCTTCCCTTATAAAGAACCCGACAAAATAACAGAGAAAATATTCGAAACACTGTTAGATATACCAAACTGGGCACAACTTCCTAATCTGAATTTTAGAGAAAGCATGTATATTCAATATAGTGAAGGTATGCCCTGTATTGTTATAGACGAAAACAAGGGGACGATTTACTTTGATACATCAGGGGATATCTACGAAAAACTTGACATATTTTATGAAAAATATGTAGAAAAAGATATCGATTACTTCGGTATAACGAGAGAATTTTCTTCAGGATTTTATGCTTTTGAAAATTACTTGAATAATCAGGATTCAGGAAGGATAAAGTTTTTGAAGGGACAGGTAACAGGTCCTGTAAGTTTTGGTCTGACTGTAACAGATGAGAATAAAAGGGCAGCATTATACAATGATGGGCTTGTAGATTCGATTGTCAAGTGCTGTGCAATGAAGGCTGCCTGGCAGATTACGAGATTAAAAAGATTTCTTAAGAATATAATAATTTTTATCGATGAACCATACCTGAGTTCATTTGGCTCTGCCTTTATCAACATTTCGCGTGAACAGGTAATAGATTATATCAATGAGGTTACAGATACCATTCATGAATACGGCGGGATTGCAGGAGTCCACTGCTGCGGAAATACCGACTGGTCTATTCTCATGGATACAAGAATTGATATTATTAACTTTGATGCTTATGAGTATTTTCAGAGTTTGGTGCTTTATCCAGAGAATTTGAAAAAATTTTTCAGAAACGGAGGGATTCTGGCATGGGGCATCGTTCCTACGTCCGGAAAGATAAAGGATGAAAATACTGATACCATCCTTGAAAATTTTGAAAACAAGATAGAGGTTTTATCGAAAAAAGGATTTGATAAAAATGAAATTCTTGACAGATGTTTGATAACTCCAAGTTGTGGGATGGGAACATTATCAATAAATTTATCCGATAAAGTACTCGAGATATTAAATAATATTTCAACTAAATTAAGAGAGAAATACTATAACATTTAAATTTTAATCTACAAAAAATTGATTGCAGATAAAAGTATTTTTGCAGTGGCAGGCAAAGGGGGGACCGGAAAAACAACAATTTCAGGTCTTTTAATTAAGTATCTCACCCAAATATCAAATGCCCCTATACTTTCTGTAGATGCTGATCCCAGTATATGTCTTGGTGATTTACTTGGAATGAAGGTTGAAGAAACGCTTGGTGATATTCGTGAAAGCGCACTCGAAAGCCCTGAAGAAATACCGAAAGGGATGGCCAAACATGAATACTTTGACTTTAAGATACAGTCTTCAATTGTTGAATCAAAGAAAATAGATTTATTGACAATGGGAAGACCTGAAGGACCGGGCTGTTACTGTTACGTAAACAGTATTTTAAGAAGTTGTATTGACAGATTATCCAAAAAATACAAATATGTTGTAATAGACTGTGAAGCAGGGCTTGAACATTTAAGCAGAAGAACAACGGTTAATATCGATTACCTTTTCATAATATCGGATATTTCAATTAAAGGGGTGAAAACTGCCAATGCAATATTAGACTTGATAGAAAATCTAAAAACAGCTGCCAGAAAGAAAATATTAATCTTCAACAGGGTAGATAGTGGAAAAAAAGAAAAAGTAATCGAAGAACTGATTAAACACATTAACGTGGATAAGTTTGAACATATAGGAAAACTCCCGGAAGATAAGAGGGTTTTCGATTTAGAAATGAAGGGAGAATCTATAATCAATTTACCTGACGATTCTCCTATTTTTTCATCTTTTGTTGATATTATAAACAAGATATAGATAAAATGAAAATAGCGATAACAGGAAAAGGAGGAGTTGGAAAGACCACAATTGCAGCACTTTTGTCAGTCTCTTTTGAAAAAGCAGGATACAAAGTTATAGCAATAGATGCAGACCCTGATTCAAACTTTGCTTCTGCTCTGAATTTTCCCAACGTTGATAAAATTATTCCTTTAGTGGAAATGAGAGAGTTGATTAAAGAAAGAGTGGGCGCTGAGCCCGGAAACGTTGGTATGTATTTTAAACTGAATCCAAAAGTCGATGATATTCCCGATAAATACTGTATTAAAAAAGATAATATCAAATTAATAATAATGGGAACCATAAAAAAGGCAAAAGGGGGATGTGCCTGCCCTGAAAATGTTTTTTTAAGGGAAGTCATAAATCATGTTTTGACGGAAAGAGACGAGGTGGTAATTATGGATATGGATGCAGGGATTGAACATTTAGAAAGGGGAACCGCAGAAGGTGTGGATGCGGTTCTTATAATCTCGGAACCTTCTAAATTGAGTATTGATACATCAAAAAGAATTAACCGCCTGTCAAAAGAATTAAAAATCAAAAAAGTCTTCTCCGTTGGAAACAAGATATCCTGTATTGATGAAGAAAATTATATAAGAGAACAGCTCAAAGAAGTCCAGCATATATCATTTATTCCATACAGCAGTGGTTTGAGGAAGGTATATTTAAACGATGGAGATTTACTTAAATCACCAAAAGAAATATTTGATAAGATAAAAGAAATAAAGGAATACCTTGAAAGAGAGTTAAGGAATTAAATATGGCACATAATAATAATTTTAAAAATTTATCCATTGACCCAACGGCGGTCAAGATGCTGAAAAAAGCAGAAAAAGAAGAGATTTCTATAGTCTGGGACAGATATGAAAATATGAAACCACAGTGTAGATTTGGAGAACTCGGAATATGCTGCAGTATCTGTAATATGGGACCATGTAGGATTAAGCCTTTAAAAGATAGTGCTCAAAAAGGCATCTGTGGAGCAGACTCTGATGTTATAGCATCCCGGAATCTTGCAAGAAGAGTAGCCGCAGGAGCAGCAGCCCACTCTGACCATGGAAGAGACATTGCTCATACACTGCTCTTAGCGGCGTCCGGAAAGGCTTCAGACTACACGACTTTTGATGCGGATAAACTTATATCAATTGCGGAAGAGCTTGGCATAAAGTGTGAAAGTTTGAGCATAAATGATATTGCAGCAAATGTGGCTGAAATTATCCTTGGTCAGTTTGGCAGTCAGTCTGGGGAGATTATATTTGCCAAGCGCGCTCCGAAAAAACAGATTGAAAGATGGAGAAGCCAGGGAATAATGCCGCGCGGAATCGACAGAGAAATAGTGGAGCTTCTCCATAGAACACATGTTGGTGTGGATTCAGATTATAAAAACATAATATATTCCGGGTTCAAGGCAGCAATTGCCGATGGATGGGGCGGATCAATGATAGCCACAGAATTAAGTGATATTCTTTTCGGCTCTCCTAAACCGATAAGGGCAAGTGCAAACCTCGGTGTCCTTGAAGAAAAAATGGTAAATATAATCGTTCATGGACATGAACCAACTCTCTCTGCAATGGTGGTCAAAGCTTCAAAGGATGAAGAGCTGAACAGATTGGCAAAGGAAAAAGGAGCAAAGGGAATTAATGTTGCCGGTATGTGCTGTACAGCAAATGAGATTCTGATGAGGCAGGGACTCCCGGTGGCGGGTAACTTTTTACAGCAGGAACTCGCGGTAATTACAGGTGCGGTGGAAGTGATGGTTGTTGACGTTCAGTGTATTATGCCTGCTCTGTCCGAGATTGCAAAGTGCTACCACACAAAGTTAATTACTACGTCTGATAAAGCTAAATTTAAAGATACAGAGCATATATCCTTTGATGAAGAGAATGCCATAAAAACTGCAAAAAGAATAGTAAAAACTGCCGTTGAAAATTTTCAGAACAGAAGAAAGGATTTAGTTAACATCCCGAATGAAAAAATGGAACTCGTTGCCGGCTTTACTTCCGAAAATACTTTTCATTTTCTTGGCGGAAGGTTCAGAGCTACATACAGACCTCTTAATGATGCAATAATTTCGGGAAGAATACGGGGAGTGGCGGGAGTTGTGGGCTGCAATAACCCGAAAATATGCCATGACTATGGTCATCTTACACTTGTAAAAGAATTGATAAGGAAAGATGTTCTTGTTATTCAGACTGGATGTTCAGCGATAGCTTCTGCTAAAGCGGGGCTTCTTAAACCGGAAGCGGCGTTTAAATATGCGGGAAAAGGATTAAGAGAAATATGCGAGGCTGTTGGTATACCCCCTATTCTGCATATGGGTTCTTGTGTTGATAATTCACGAATTCTCATAGCATGCTGCGAAATGGTAAAAGAAGGGGGAATCGGAGACGATATAAGCCAGTTACCTGTGGCTGCCGCTGCCCCGGAAGCTATGAGTGAAAAGGCTGTTGCTATAAGTTTTTATGCAGTTGCTTCAGGTATATTCACTGTATATTCGCCTCAGCCTAATGTTTTAGGAAGTAAAAATCTCCTCAATCTTCTATGTAATGAGTTAAATAAAATTTTCGGTGCTTCATTTGCATTTGAAGAGAACCCCGTTAAAACAGCAGAATTGATTATAGACCATATTGATTCAAAAAGAAATGCTTTGAAACTTAATCCTGTAATGTATGAGTATGAAGAAAATATACCTTAACTTGCATAAGTGCCTGGGATGTAAAAGCTGTGAAATTGCCTGTGGAGTGGAACACTCATCAAGTAAAGAATTATTCTCAGCAATAAATGAGTTTCCGCTTCCGATAAAAAGAGTTTCGGTCTTCTCAACTGTTAGCCACTGCATTCCGGTTAGATGTTTACATTGTGAAGATGCACTCTGTCTTTTCGCCTGTAAAAGTGGTGCAATATCAAAAGATGAAAGCACGGGAAGAATAATTATAGATTCAGAAAAATGCATTGGCTGTTGGACGTGCATAATGGTATGTCCAATAGGGACAATTTATATAGATGAAACAGGTAAAACTGCGGTAAAGTGTGACCTTTGTGCAGAAAAGGAGATACCTGTGTGTGTTTTGTCATGTCCGACCAGTGCTTTATTTTATAAATAATTAAGATTTTTTGTGTAATGTTTTTAGACTTATTTATTAACAAACAGTGTTTTTGTACTTCTGAATTTATTTAACCCTGAACTTTTTGATTACAGTTAAATGTTGAATTCTGAACCCCTAACTAAAGTTAGGGGTTAATGAAATGACAATCAGATATCAAAATATCATTAACCCCTCGATTTATCGAGGGGGCAATAAAACAAGCGTAATATTATCAAACCGTTTTAATGGTTTTAGAATTTATTAAAAATCCAAAATAAGTTATGAAATATTTGATTATAGGAAACAGCGCATCAGGGATTGGGGCTGCTGAAGCTATAAGAGAGGTTGATGAGAAATCAGAAATTGTTATGATAACCGATGAAATGAAGACAATTTATTCGCGCCCCCTTCTTTCTTATTTATTTGATGGAACTATCCTGAAAAAGGATTTATACTATCGTCCAGATGAATTTTATGAAAAGAAAAAGGTAGATATAATTTATAACAAAAAGGTAAATAAAATTTTTCCTGAAGATAGCTTTGTTCTTGTTGAAAGCGGTGAGAAAATATTTTATAATAAACTTTTAATAGCAGCCGGTGCTATTCCAAAGATTCCTAATATTCCAGGAATCGATAAGGAGGGAGTTTTTAGTTTCAGAAATCTAAATGACCTTGAAAGAATTCTTTCTAAAATCAAAACAGCAGAAAAAGCATTTGTCCTCGGTGGAGGGAATATAGGTCTTCAGGCTGCATGCGGTCTGAAAAGTTACGGCATCGATACAACTGTTGTGGTTAGTTCCTCGTATTTATTGTCTCAGCTTGCAGATGAAACAGCAGGTGAAATTTATAAAGATTTATTCGAAAAAAACGGGATAAGTATAAAAACCAATTCTAATGTTACAGAAATTTCAGGAGATAAAAGAGTAGAAAAGGTGAAATTCAAAGATGGTACAACGGAAGACTGTCAGATTTTAATTATTGGAAAAGGTGTAAATCCGAACATCGAGTTTTTAAAATCCACGAATATAAAATGCAGGCAGGGTATAGAGGTGGATGAATATATGAGGACAAATATAAATGATATATATGCTGCCGGAGATATTACAGAGACCGTCGATATAGTCACAGGTAAAAAGACGATTAACGCAGTATGGCCATGTGCATACGAACAGGGAAGGATAGCAGGGTTCAATATGACCGGATTAATGAAAAAATATCAAGGTTCAATCAGGATGAATGCTGCAGAGTTCTTTGGTCTCCCATTTATATCAATAGGCATCGTAAAAATAAAGGAAGAAGATTACGAAATCATTTCTAATCTTGATAAGGAGAAAAATATTTATAAAAAACTTGTAACCAAAAACAATATTATAATTGGACTATTATTCGTAAAAGATATTGATAAAGCAGGTTTATACCATAATCTCATAAAAAAGAAAATTGATATATCTCCCGTTAAATCGATTCTTTTAAAGGATAATTTTAACACAGGAGTACTTATTTCTTTGATAAAAAAGGATAAGGATTTATTAACTGAGGATGTTTTAAGCGATATTATATAAAGAAACTTTTTAAAATTCAATATGCGGAGTTTAGTTCATGTCGAAGATAATTGCGTCTGCTGCAATAAGGGGTGCTCACAAGATATTTTCAAGAGCAGAAACGCTTCTAAAAGAGACTGTTAAAAAAAATGGTGAATCCCGGGAGGTTAAGTTTCCTGGAACAGCCTACTATCTTCCGGTGGTATATGCTCTTACGGGGAAAAAAGTAGAAAGATTATGCGATATGTATGAACCTCTCAATCAGGCAAAATCACTCCTGCCGAAGATTCCAAGTGAGAATTTGTGGCTTCCCTATCTTGGTGATGCGCTTGATGCCGGGATAGCCACATTAATTGCAGAGGAAATAATAGAAGCGCTGAAATTTGTGAATGGAAATGAACCTATAAATGGGATATGGTTAGGTCCAACGACAGACGCAGTGTTAAGAGAACAGGGGATAAAACTTGTAGATGGCAGGATGCCGGGATTTGCGGCATGTGTTGGTGCACCAAAAACGAAAGAAGAAGCAGTTAAACTCACCAGAGACCTCCAGGAGCGGAATATACTTGTTTTTATGTCAAGTCATACGAATGGAGTAAGCATGGCTGAACAACTCGCCGAAGAAGGAATTGAAATGAACTGGGATACTTTTCTCGTTCCTTATGGAAAAGACACATCC
Organism: bacterium; assembly: GCA_030616165.1. Lineage (GTDB taxonomy): Bacteria > SM23-31 > SM23-31 > JAUVVT01 > JAUVVT01 > JAUWXV01. Next base: position 14,524 of record JAUWXV010000016.1, read on the forward strand.
GCAACAGTTCATGCGCTTGGCTTTGCGGTTAGGGCTGCCATGACCTTTGGAGGAATTACTCCGAACGGTTTGAAAGAGGCAAGAGAAATTTTGCTTTATAATAAAAATAGGGTTCATGCGTTTGTCCTTGCACTTGGTGAAGTTGATGACGAGAAATATGCCACAGCGGCAGGAGCAATAAATTTTGGATTTCCGGTGATTGCAGATACTGATATCCCCCAGATTCTTCCGACAGGTATATGCACTTATGAACACGTTGTATCAAATATTCCATACAATGAGATGCCCTCCAAGGCAATTGAAGTAAGAGGGCTTAAAATAAAAATCACAAAAATCCCGATACCTGTTCGATGCGGACCGGCTTTTGAGGGTGAAAGAGTGAGAAAAGAAAATCTTGCCGTGGAGTTCGGTGGTAAATACACCACATCTTTTGAGTATCTCATAAGTAAGGGATTAGACGAGGTTGAAGATGGTAAAATTGAAGTTGTGGGACCTGAAATCGATGATGTTGAAGAGAAGGCAAGGCTGCCCCTGGCTATCATTATCGAAATAGCAGGAAGAAAGATGCAAAAAGATTTTGAATCTATCTTAGAAAGGCATATTCATACTTTCCTATCTCAGGCAATGGGTGTTATGCATTTAGGTCAGAGGGATATCAACTGGATAAGGATTGGAAAAGAGGCAAAAAATGCAGGGCTGAAGTTCAAGCACCTTGGAATCCTTTTAAGAGCAAAGCTTTTGAGTGAGTTTCCTGCTATTGTTGATAAGGTTCAAGTAACATTATATACTAATGAAGAGGATGTAAAAAGGCTCTATCCTGCAGCAAAATCTGCTTACGAAGAGAGAGATAAAAGAATGGGTGAACTGACGGATGAAAGCGTGGATACGTTCTATTCATGCCAGCTGTGTCAATCCTATGCTCCGAATCATGTATGCGTTATAACACCTGAAAGGCTCGGTCTCTGCGGGGCTTATAACTGGATTGACGGCAAAGCCGCTTACGAAATTAGCCCGCATGGTGCAAACCAGCCTATTAAAAAAGGAGAATGCTTAGACTCCGTGAAGGGAAAATGGAAGGGTGTAAATGATTTTGTCTATGAGCGGTCAAACAACACCCTTCCCAGTTTCAGCGCATATTCAATGATGGAAGACCCGATGACTTCGTGCGGATGTTTTGAATGCATTGCGGGTGTTCTTCCGGGAACTAAGGGGATAATGATAGTTGACAGAGAATATCAGGAGATGACCCCATCAGGGATGACATTTTTTAATCTTGCAGAGTTTGTCGGAGGCGGGCAGCAGACTCCAGGTTTCATCGGTATCGGAATACTTTATATTGTCAGCAAGAAGTTCATATCAGCAGATGGAGGTTTGAAGCGTGTGGTATGGATGACAAAAAACATCAAGGAGAGATTGAAAGATAAACTTGCCGAAAGAGCAAAAGAGATTGGCGAAGAAGATTTACTCGATAAAATTGCAGATGAATCTGTTACAACCGAACTGGAACCCCTTATAGAGTTTCTTAATAATGTTAATCATCCTGCTCTTAAAATGGAGGAATTGTTTTAAACTTACTTTCTTTTTCAAAAGAAAGTAAGCTCCGCCACAGCGGATCCGCCTTAGGCGGAAAAGAAACTTTAGACACCTTTTTTTCAAAAAAGGTATCTGTATTTCTTTATTAAAATAAGGGATTGATATGGAGATTGAAATACCTATAAAGAAATGGTCTGGTAAAATTAGAGCCGTTACAATTGGAACCGAAAAAAATGGTATAACAATTGGAGGCGAAGACACTCTTCCATTTCATCACTTTGAGGGGAGTATTCCTAATAAACCTATAATAGCTTTTGAAGTTCAGGATATATACCCATCAGACTGGTTAGATGTTGTAAAGGAACCTTATGGTGAATACTTAAAAAATCCTATTGAATGGGCAAAAGCGGCTGTCGTAAAATATAATGCAGATATGGTCTGTTTGAATTTGCTCAGCACTCATCCAGACCGTGAAAATAGAAGTGCCGATGAGGCTGCCGAACTGGTAAAGAACATAATCTCCGAGATAGATGTACCGCTCATCATCAAGGGACCCGGTTCTTCTGAAAAACAAAACCAGGTACTTAACAAATGCGGTGAAGCGGGTGCAGGCAAGAGATGTATAATAGCTTCTGCTGTCGAAGATAATTATAAAACTATTACCGCAGCCTGCCAGGCTTACGGACATATAGTCGTTGCAGAGACACCAATTGACGTTAATCTCGCCAAGCAGTTAAATATATTAATATCCGATATGAACTTCCCACCCGGGCGAATAATAATTGACCCCCTTACCGGGGGACTCGGATACGGGCTTGAATATACATATTCAGTTATGGAAAGGATAAGGCTTCAGGCACTTGGCGGTGACGCGATGCTCCAGATGCCTTTCATCTGTTTTGTTGGACAGGAAGTCTGGAGAGTCAAGGAAGTTAAAGTCGATGAATCTGTGGAGCCGCTGTGGGGTGATATGAAAAAAAGAGGAATTTGCTGGGAGGCAGCAACAGCAATTACTCTTCTGTTATCAGGTGCCGATATATTAGTAATGCGTCATCCGGAGGCGATAAATATCGTGAGGAAATCTGTTGGTAGATTAATGGAGAAATAATTAAACGATTTAATATTTACGATTTACGAAATTTTTACATATTCTAACTAAATTATAAATAAGATGAATAGAGATGATTTAAAAAATAGGACAAAAAAATTTGCACTTGATGTTATAAAAATTTGCGATCAATTACCGGAGTATAATGCTTTAATTGTTTTTTCAAAACAGTTAATACGTTGTTCAAGTTCAATAGGTGCGAATTATAGGTCAGCTTGCAGAGCAAAATCAAATACTGATTTTATTAATAAATTAAAGATAGTTGAAGAGGAGACAGATGAGGCAATTTATTTCTTGGAGCTATTAAAGGAAATAAATGACAAAAAAATAAAAGTTATAGATAGTTTGATAGACGAAGCAAACGAGTTATTAGCCATTTTTGTTGCTTCCATAAAAACAGCAAAAAAAAGAAATTCAAAAAATCTAAAATCGTAAATCGTAAATTTTATGTCTCTGCGGTGAAAAAAATGTAGATAAAAACACAATTTAATTCTTAATAATATTACTGGAGTTAAAGTGGCACTTACTGGTCTTGAAGTTTTTAAACTTTTACCGAATACAAATTGCAGGGAATGTGGATTTGCTACATGTCTGGCATTTGCAATGCGGCTCGCAGCTAAAAAGATAGAGGCTGAAGAATGTCCATATTTGTCCGAAGAAGCAAAGGAGATATTGGGTGCTTCTGCTGTTCCTCCTATCAGACTTGTAGAAATTAAAAGCGGGGACAAATCTGTTAAAATCGGTGAAGAACTGGTAATGTTCAGGCATGAAAAAAAATTCTTTCACCAAACAGCATTTTCTGTTTGCATTGATGATTCAGAAGACGAAAGAGAGATAACTGAAAAATTAGAAAAGATAAAAAAGATAAACTTTGAAAGGGCAGGCGAGATATTAAAACTCGACCTGATAGCAGTCAAAGATACATCCGGTGACAAGCAGAAATTCTGTAAGACCATTAATTTAATAAAGAATTTTATCGACCTTCCATTAATATTGTTCTCTGAAAATCCTGAGATAGTTACCGTTGGACTGGAAGAAATTCCCGATGATAAACCTCTGATATACTCGGCAAATAATGAGAATTGGGAAAAAATGACTGAACTTGCAAAAAAATATAACGCTTCACTGGCAATTACCGCTGAAGATGGTCTAAAAGGTCTTTCAGAATTATCAGAAAGGATAAAAAACAAAGGATTTGAAAATATTGTTCTTAATCCGAAGTGCAGAAGTTTAACAGAAATTCTTACAAATTATACATTAATAAGAAGGCTTTCACTTGAAAATAATTACAGAAACCTTGGCTATCCCATAATTTTATATTTAGAAAATGAAGATAATTTTATAAATTCTGCCGTAGGAATATGTAAATATGCCTCAATAGTAGTTTTTAATGATGTGAACGACTGGGAATATCTTCCCCTTTTGACCTTGAGGCAGAATATTTTTTCTGACCCTCAAAAGCCTCTTCAGGTTGAACCTGGAATTTACAAAGTAGGTGAACCGGATGAAAGTTCACCAGTTTTTGTAACTACTAATTTCTCCCTTACGTATTTTATAGTATCGACGGAAATAGAAGGTGCGGGATTTTCAGGACATTTAATAATAACAGATGCAGAGGGCCTGTCTGTATTGAGTGCATGGTCGGCAGGAAAATTCTCCGGTGAAATAGTAGGTAAGTTTGTAATAAATTCGGGAATTGAAAATAATATTTCACACAGGAATATCATTATTCCTGGATATGTTGCAGTAATAAGCGGGGAACTTGAGGACTCCCTACCCGGCTGGAATGTATATGTGGGACCGCAGGAGGCTTCAGACATACCTTCTTATTTAAAAGAAGTATGGTCAAAAGAAAACTGAATATAAATCAATGAGAGAAAAATATAAAAATATGGGTGAAGTTTCTGAATTCTTCGATATAAAATTTTTACCTGAAAACATATCAATAAATGTAAAAAAGGATACCACAATCCTTGAAGCCATTGAAAAAGCAGGATTATCAATTAATACAGAATGCGGAGGTTACGGAAGTTGCGGAAAATGCAAAGTAAAAATTATTAAAGGCAGTTTTAAAAAACATAAACATATAAAACTTTCCGAAGAAGAAATTAAAGACAATATTCAACTTGCATGTCTTACAGAAATAGTTGATAATCTTGAAGTCTATATCCCAAAAAAGAGAGAACTCGAAGTCTCCAAGCCACCCCAAAAAGAAAAAATTTTATATAAAAGTGAATTTATAAAAGATTCTGCACCCTTTATCTTCAATTACAGACCTCTTTCAGAGCAAATAACATTTAAAGTTGAACATCCTGATATAGAAAACAATCCTGATGACTTTGAAAGAATTAAAATGAAACTGAGAGAATTAAGGGTTGCAGATGATATCAGATGTCCAATCTCGGTACTAAAAAAAATACCGGATGAACTAAGAAAGAAAGATGGTTTAATTACTCTTACAATATCAGAAAGCAACAATTTAGTGGAGATTATAAACATCTCTGCATTTAGTGAAAAGAAATATAACTACGGATTAGCAGTGGACATTGGCACAACAACAGTTGCTGTCCAACTCGTAAATCTAAGCGAGGGAAAGGTTATCTCTGAAAGTTCGGAATATAATCAGCAAACATTATACGGGGCTGACGTTATCAACAGGATTGTTTATGCTTCAAAGGAAGGCGGTCTTGAAAAACTAAGAACTAAGGTATTATCTACTATAAATAATTTAATCAATGACATCTTGAAAGAAACGGGGATTGAAAGAGATTCCATAAACTGCTGTTCCATCTCAGGAAATACAACGATGCAGCACCTATTTCTCGGAATAAATCCAAGGTATATAAGGGAGGAGCCTTATGTTCCGGCGGTTTTGCATTTTCCAAAGTTTAAAGCAGAAGAGTTGATGCTGAATATTAATCCGAATGGGATTGTTTATATCACACCTGGTGTTGCCAGTTATGTTGGAGGCGATATAACAGCAGGAGTTCTTCAAGCCGGGATTAATCGAAGCAAAAAACTCACTCTTTATGTTGACCTTGGAACAAATGGAGAGATTGTACTTGGTAATTCGGATTGGATGACAGCCTGTGCCTGTTCGGCAGGACCTGCTTTTGAGGGTGGAGGATTAAAATGTGGAATGAGAGCCGCGCCCGGGGCAGTGGAAAAAATAAAAATTGATGAAGATACAGGCTTACTTGAGTACGAGGTTATTGGCGGTGGTAAACCAAAGGGAATTTGCGGGTCTGCTGTGATTGACATTATTTCTGGTCTATATTTTTCAAATAATATTAATCAAAAAGGTAAATTCAATATTGAAAATGAAAGTAGAAGACTGAAGAAAGTGAATAAATACAGCGAATTTGTCATTGTATATGGAATCGAAACCTCAACAGCGAAGGATATTGCAATCACCGAACACGACTTGGATAACCTTATAAGAACAAAAGGGGCTATCTGGGCAGGTATATCAACCCTTTTAAAAGCAGTTGAAATAAAACCAGCGGATATTGAGAGAATAATTATTGCTGGAGCATTCGGAAATTATATTAATGTTGAGAATGCAATTCTTATCGGGATGCTTCCTGATGTGGAGATTGAAAAATTTCATTTTTTAGGGAATGGTTCTCTCAAGGGAGCGGCTCTTGCACTTATCTCAGATGAGATGAGAACCGAAATAGAAGAAATTTCAAGAAAAATTACAAACTTTGAGTTAAGTTCAACTCCGGGCTATATGGAAGAATTTGTGGCTTCACTTTTTATTCCCCATACTAACTCCGAACTCTTTCCGTCATTTATTAAGAAGAGACAGGGGAATAAATTGTAAAACTTATTTATTTTGAATAATTCATAAAAAACATAACTTGATAGCTATTAGCTGTTAGTTATTAAAATCCAATTATTATCCTTTTAGATGGAGGCAAATATATAATGGAAAACAAGTTTGTTTTATTTGTGATTGGTGAAGACCGCCCTGGAATAGTTGCAGGGATTAGTGGGGTTCTCTACAAAAATAATTTCAATATCGAAGATTCCAGCATGACAATTCTTGAAAGATACTTTGCTATGATATTGATAACATCTTCAAAAGTGAGATACAGTATTCCGCTCCTAAAGAAAAAATTTAAAGAAGTAGAGAAGAAATTGAGTCTTTATATTTCAGTTAAAAGGATTGCGCCTGTTCGTGAAAAAGAAGAGATGTTTATAAATGCTGAGCCTTATATAATAACACTTATCGGGTCAGACCGTATTGGAATTGTGCATAAAATAACAAATCTTATTGCCGAAAGAAACATTAATATTACCGATGTTAAAACGGAAATCATAGGGGAAGAAAAAATACCTATCTACACTATGATATTAGAGTTGGAGATACCACCAGAGATAGACATAAAAAAGTTCAGGTCAAGTCTTTTCCGGCTGGGAAAAGAACTGAATGTTAAAATAACATTAAAACCGATTGATATACTTAAATTATAGATTATGAGCATTCTTCCTGTAATAAAATATCCGCATCCACTACTTAAAACAAAATGCAAACCGGTTTCAAAGATAAACGCAAAGATTTCAAAGTTGATAGATGACATGATAGAAACAATATACTCATTTCCGGGATGTGTGGGTATTTCAGCGCCCAAGGTCGGAAAACCTCTACGAATAATAATATTCGACGTATCCAAACACAAAAAGGCTCCTCCTTCAAATCACAATCTGACGGTCATGGTGAATCCTGTTATGATTGAGAAAAAAGGAAAAACAATAACTCGTGAGGGCTGTCTTAGTTTGCCAGATTTTACAGGAAATGTTACAAGGGCAGAAAGTATCAAGGTCAAGGGAAAAGATAAACACAGCAAGCGAATAGAATTTTACTTAGTGGGATTAGAATCTGTCGCCTTTCAGCACGAGCTCGACCATCTCGATGGGATTCTCTTTATCGACAGAATTTCATCTTTAAAAACGGACATCTTCACGAGAAAAAGGTATCTGTGAATTAATGACATTCTTATAACATACTATCATATATTTATAAAAATTTTGGCTAATCAATAGATTTAAAATAATTGTAAAATCATAAAAAAATATCTCTGTTTTTCTTGATTTTTTATTTTTTCTCGTGTTATACTTGGCAAAATTTATTTAATCTACTATAGGAATTCAAAAAACTAATCTTTTATAAATAATCAAAAGTATCTTTATTAACCGTTGTCATTCCGAGTAAAGCCCGAAAGGCGAAGTCGAGCAATCTCCAGCTAATTTGAGATTTCTCCAATACGTCCCCCCCCGCTTTCAGCGGGGGGGAGACTTCGGTCGAAATGACATGGAGGTTTTGAGTATCTTATTTCTTTTATTTATCATCTCATCACGACTTATATAACCCATTCTATACCAATGCCATTTTGTAAGAATCAGGAATTGTTCATTAAATTTATCCAGCCATTACAAATGTCTTTTTTACAAATGCCACGTTCAGCCTCGTGTCTTCAATAAAACGATCCTTTCGTCCACTCGTTTCTAAGACGAGCCATTTATCATAACCAATATCCGAGAGTGCCTGAGCACATTGCTTCATATCCACCTGTCCTTCGGGACTTCCCAGAATTCTTGTTTTATTATCTTTTAGATGAACTTCGCAAATACGCTCATTGCCGAGCATCCTTATTTCTCCTGGAACATCATAGCCATAACTCCAAGAGTTTCCCACATCGTAGTAAACCTGTGCCATTTTTGAGCCAATACGGTCAATTATTTCAAGGTTCTGCTTTGCAGTAAGTGTGTTTTCAAGACCCATTACCACACCTGCGTCCTCTGCCCGGGGTGCTATCTGTCGAAGGGCTTCGACAACTCTCGTCACGCCTTCTTCGTTGAGTTCGTAGGATGAAAATTTTCCATCCTTCAAATCTCGAAGCTTTCTATTATCGTCTCGTAAGCGAAGTTCGCCGTTACTGAAAAAAGCCATAAGGATATTTTTGGCTCCAAGGGCTTTGGCAGCCTCTATTGCGTCGATTACATACACTGCGGATTGTGGTTCAGAAGCAAGAGGAATTCTGTTCAAAATACTTCCAGCAGCAACTGAATGAAATGTGATGTCATAGCGCTTGCCCATCTCGATGTATTTTTTGCGAACTGCTTGCTCGCGAAGAGGCATGTTATCAGGACGTGTGCCAACACTGACCTGAATACCTTCAAGATGAGCTTCTTTTGCTCTTGGAATTAAATCGGGATCAGCCGATCCCCCAAGATTCCAGTCGCACATGCCAACTCCGGCTGCACCGACAGCAGGAACGAGAGTTTTTTTACAAAACACGCCAGCCATACTCATTGCAGCAACGCCAAGACCAGATTTTCTTAAAAAATCTCTTCTATTAATTATCACGGTCAATCCTCCTTTTGTTTAATGGTCTTTTTTAAGATTTATTTACTAATTGTCAAATAACAAATTCAATAAATGTTTATATATTATTGGTTATAATTTAAATATATAAAACTTATTTTACAATAAAATTTATCGAATATTTTAAAATTATGCTGTCAGCTTCTTTCCGCCTGCTCGGGAATGATATTTGTTTAGAATTTTTTTCCTATTTTTAGAATATTTTTTATTTTGATAATTAAAAACATATAATTTAATCTGTAAAAACTATAAAAAAACTCTATTATTTATTTTTATTCGGAATACTTCTTCTTTTTATTGATTTATTCTATCTTCACATACCAATCCTTAAAAAATATTATATAACTTCCTGATTCTAAATCTTTTTTCTCCGTATCTTTCTCATTAAATACATATCCAACATTTTTTATGGATTTTTTAACAGGTCTTAATCTTTTTTATCGAATTTAATTGTGACGTGCTATTTTACTCTCGGGAGTCTTCGTTCAGCCATAAATCGATAGGCTTTTTGATACCTTCAGGTCGAAACGGCAATTTAATCTTGCGACCTGTCCCCGCCGACTTGTAAGCGGCGTAGAGGACTTCCAGCACTACACGTCCGTCTTCCCCTGTTGCCTTAGGTTCTTCCTTGCCGCGTACACACCGAGCAAAATGGTGCAATTCATGTGGAAAGCCGTAATTCCAAAGTTCCTCGAACACAGGATATGTCCAGCACTGGGTGGTTGGCGCTTTTTCCACAGCATAACCGTAGCCGTATTCGCTGTATGTCGGAAGAGCATTACCCATATGCATATTGCCATATGTGACGCCGCCTTCACCGTAAACCTCGATGCAATCATCCATACCGCCGCGTCGCGCCCAACTGTCCTCTATCAAGCCCACGGCACCGTTGGCAAACTCGAGGATGCAGATGGAGTTGTCCTCACCTTTGGTCTTGTCACTGTGAACGTGCGTGGACATCTGGCAATATACGTTTTTGATCTCTGGTCGATCCAGGAACCAGTAACAGAAAGCAATGCCATGACAGCCCATGTCCATCAACACGCCGCCGCCGGACAGTTCAACGTCCCAGAACCACGGTGCATGTGGACCAAAGTGTTTCTCACTCTGTTTGACCAAATAAACCTTACCAAATGCGCCTTCGTCAGCCATCTGCTTCGCTCTGACGTACTTGGGTGCAAAGAATAGTTCCTCGGCGAACATCAGAAGCACACCTTTGCGCCTGCACGTTTCAATCATCAAGTCTGCTTCTTCCAGCGTCATGCACATTGGCTTTTCACACACCACGTGCTTTCCGGCGTTTGCTATGTCAATGGTCATTTGCGCGTGCAGGTAGTTCGGCGCCGTGATTGTTACCATCTCAATGTCATCTTCGGCAAGCATTCTCTTATAGTCGGTAAAGACGCGTGGTATGCCATATTTCTTCGCCAGTTTCTCTGCGTTGCCAGGCGTGGGCGAGGCGACTGCGATAACCTCTGCCTCATCAGGCATGATTCGAAATGACTCGGCATGAATACCAGCCTGAAACTGCGAACCAATTATTCCAACTTTGACTCTTCCCTTATTGGACATTATTAACCTCCTTTTGCTTTATGTTAAACTTTTCTGTAAAATAGATAAAATTATAGAAAAAATGACTCACGACCATTATGTTAAGGTATTTATATCGAATGTAAAAATCATAATAAAAAAATCTATTAAAATCAAGTAAAGTTTAATCGAAGAAAAAAGTGATTGTCATTATGTTTTGCTGGCATTTTTATTACTCTCCCACCATATATTATTGTTTTTCAATAGTTTCTTATTTTATTCACCAGAAATATAGTCCGATTCCTGTTAAACCTAAGTTATAAGGAATTCACATGATATGGGGAGAAGTGAGATTTTGAAAATTTGGGCGGATTCTATAAGCCATGAGCAGGTTCTCTGGTATAACTCAAACTTATACAGAAACTTTAGCATTGAATGTTAATGAAATTTAATACCTAATTATACCTCTATTTTTTATTAAGATATAAACTTTTCTGCTAATGACGGATTCGTCTACGGCGGAGAAAATTGATACTATTTATATAAATCAAAAAAACTAATACAAAATATTACTTGCATAAAACTATTTTCTTTTGTAAGATTTCTCTGACCAATTTAATTTTGTATTATATAAAATTTCCATATTATAAAGATTAAATTGTGTCTGAGAAAGACATAATCCTGAAATTTGGAAAATTGAAATTACACAATTACTATATTCGCTAAATCTATAACATCAAATGGAGGTAAATAATGTCTGATATCAGTGCTAACTCGGAAGTGAAGCTCCGGCGGGTTTTGAAATTGAGAGATTTGGTTATTTACGGCATCATTTTGATTCAGCCTGTTGCAGCTCTTCCCCTGTTTGGTTTCGCCAACAGAGATTCCCAGGGTCACGCAGTAACTTGTATCCTCGTTGCAATGGTTGCTATGATATTCACTGCAATCAGTTACGGTCGAATGGCAAATCGGTATCCTGCGGCGGGTTCGGCATACACATATGTAGGCAGAGGACTTCACCCATATCTGGGATTTATTGCCGGATTCACAATGTTCATGGATTATATGATTGTTCCAATTATTTGCACTATCTATACAAGCATAACTGCCAATCATATGCTCCCGATGATTCCACTGCGTGTTTGGTTTTTATTTTTTGCAGGCGGTTTTACTCTTCTCAATCTTAGAGGTATTGGAATGACGAATCGTGCAAACTGGCTGCTTATGATTGTGTTGAGTGTGGTTGTTTTTTGGTTTATGGGTGCGGCAATACGGTTTGTTTTTATGAAGGGTGGAATTATTGGCGGACTATTCACTATAGAACCAATTTTCCATTCTGATACCTTTTCCTGGACTCTCATCGGAAGTGGGACTGCCCTTGCTGCACTGACCTATATTGGGTTTGACGGATTGACGACTTTATCAGAAGAGGTAGAAAACCCGAGACGAAATATTCTCCTTGCAACGGTGCTTACCTGTGTAATAACAGGAGTCTGGAGCGGTTCACAGATTTACCTTGCACAGGCATCGGTCTCATGGGCGGAATGGCCACAGTTTATCGGTGATATGGTGAGAAAATTTGGAGCAGGCAATGAATTAGAAAAGGCAATTATTGGAGTAGCAAATCTCGTTGGAGGTCACATTCTGGAAATTGTACTTGCATTTATGCTTATGGTGGCAAGTGTTGGTTCAGGTGTCACTGGTCAGGTTGGAGCAGCGCGCGTGATGTACGGAATGGGGCGTGATAGAATGCTTCCTCAAAAATTCTTTGGACATCTGGACAAAAAACATGCAGGTCCCTCCTATAATATCATGCTTATTGGAGTGATAGCTTATATAGGAGCAAATGTTCTTTCATATGACGCATGCGCACATCTAATAAATTTTGGCGCCTTTCTTGCATTTATGTTAGTTAATGCTGCTGCGATATATGAGTATTTCTTCAAAGCGGAACAAAAAACATCCGGAGCTTTCTTTAAACATGTTCTACCACCGGCGATAGGAATCGTTGCCTGTTTTTATATTTGGAGTCATCTTCCATTACGCACATTCATTATTGGAGGTTCATGGTCGCTTGTCGGGATTATTTATCTGGCATTCATTTCCAAGGGATTCCGTAAACTGCCAAAAGTGAGTGATGTTTTTTGATGAGTAAAATTTAAAATAATGTTAAATGTGACTTACGGTTAAAACTTGGGAAGTAGATTCCCTGAGTGATAACAATAAAATAATAAACTATACTATGAGGTGTAGGTTGTGAAAAAGAGAGTGAGTACTTTAAAAAACTTATTACTGTTTCAAAATATAATTGGAATAGTAATCCTTTTTTTCTTTGTATTATTAATTCATTCTTCAACAGCCTTCTGTCAGAATAATATTTTAAAAGCCGGAATTGCAAAAACTGATATAACACCGACAGAAAGTCTTTATATGGGAGGGTATGGTCTAAGAATAGGTCCTTCAGATGGAGTTTATGGAAAGATTTATATAAGGGCAGTTGTGTTTGATGATGGTGTAAAAAAGGCTGTATTCGTCGAAGGTGACGTTATAGGTTACCGGGACTATGACGGCATAAGAGAACAAGTATCAAATGCAACAGGAATACCTTTTGAATATATTATACTTGGCAATGTTCACAATCATTCCGCGCCAACTCCTGGCGGTCAAAACGCCGATTCAGAATGGAACAAACAATTCAATGATAAGATTATTTCAACAGTAAAAAGGGCTTTAGAAAATCTTGAACCTGTGAAAATCGGAGGTGGAATCGGACATTCTAAAATTGCTATGAACAGGCGAAAAAAAATGAAAGAAACAATATCACATATAACATATGATGAAAATGCAGCCAGTCAGTCATTTGGAAAGTATAAAACAGATAGTCCAGTAAAAATCCGTGAGATAGAAGGGGTAATTCGCCTTGGAGCCAATCCTGAAGGTCCAATTGATAATGAAGTTGGAATTCTCAGAATTGACGATATGTCAGGGAGACCAAAAGCAGTCTTTGTTAATTATGCATGTCACGGCACTTCCCTGGGAGGAAGAAATAACACTATAAGTCCCGAGTGGAATGGTCATATGTTAGAATATGTTGAGAAAAATATTCCCGGAGTGACAGGTATATTTGCACAAGGCGCAGCAGGAGATATAAATCCAAGATTTGTTGGCGGTCTTGACGGTTATAAAAGTAACTTAGAAAAAACTGCTGAATTGGGATATGAGATTGGGAAGGAAGTCGTAAATGTTTTTAATTCGATTACAACAACTAAACCTATCAATCCTCAAATAAGATTAGTTCATAAGGATATTCTCTGCCCCCGAAATTATAGAGACCTGCGCAATGATTTTAAAAATACAACTGTTACAGTTTCTATAACCGCTTTAAGAATTGATGATTTTACATGGGTTACTTTTCCCGGCGAACTGTTTCATGAAATCGGAAAAAGAATAAAATCAAGTACTCACAGCAAATATCCTTTTATCGTTGGATACTGCAATGGAAGTGTTGGTTATCTCCCAACCCAAAAAGCCTTTAGTGAAGGTGGTTATGAACCTGCCGGGACTCGCTTTGACCCTATTTCTGAACATGTTCTGGTAAAAGAAATCAAGAATATGCTCATTGAATTGTTTTAATAATGCAATTATTAACTATTTGGACGAAAAAAAGCCTCCTGCAAGTCTCATGCAGGAGGCTTTTTTATAATATATGTGCGTTTCATCATTTATTACAGGGAACGAGCGGTTGAATCAATAACTCTGACATTGAGAAGACTTTTTATGGTTTTAATTGATATTTCTTCGCTGCCAGTGTGCTAATTTCTTCTCACGATGATGCCAATACTATTTCACAATGTAACTATAGAGAGTAAAATTAATTACTACAATCTTTGATGATGAAAATAATGTTATAATAATTCTTCTGCGTTTTCTTGAATTTTAACCATAGCAGCAACAATATCATCCATGTCAGACTGCGGTGACAGAAGTACCTGATGAAAAATAACCACAGTTTCTTCACAAAGTCTATCGGATACCGGCAGCTTCGTATCTTTTATATTTACCTCTTTCCCATAGTATGGACATGTATAAGGACATCCCTTTGCACCCTCTGGAATATTTTCAAACATTGGATTTTTTGTAAGCGGCCATGGATAACCGATGAAGGAGGGGATACCTTCAGCATTTAATGCATCAACGAACTTGTTTCGCGAAACGCCGGAAAATTTATCTTTGTCATATCTCAGAAGATAGAGATAATATCCATTCACCTTTGTCATTCCATCTCCTGGAAAAGGAGAAATACCATTGACATTTTCGAATTTTTTTGCAAGATAATTTGCATTATCATTTTTCTTTTTTATTTGTTCATCAAGCCTCTCAAGTTGTGCGATAAGCATGGCAGAAAGAACCTCAGCAAGCCTGTAATTAACCGGCAAGACATAATGAACATACCATGATTCACCGGCATGTCGACCACAACTTCTGTATTGAATACATTTTTCCGCCAAATCAGGATTATTTGTTGTTATAATACCACCCTCACCAGCGGTCATATTTTTACTTTCCTGAAAACTGAACGTTCCCAAATCTCCAATTGCTCCGACTTTTCGTCCGTCCTTATTTACAGCACCATGAGCATGGGCAGAGTCTTCTATGACAATGAGATTGTGTTTTTTTGCAATATCCATGATTTTGTCCATATCGCAGCAGAATCCACCGAAATGAACCAGTATTATTGCTTTTGTTTTATCGGTTACTGCTTTTTCTATTTCGGCAGGGTCAATACACTGATTAGAATCCAATACATCAACAACAACAGGAATTGCGTTTACCTGAAGCACTGCGCTCAGGGTTGCA
>JAUWXV010000318.1 GCA_030616165.1 bacterium
CTACCTGACTGTCAAGCTCCTCTGCTGTTTGTTCTGTCTCTTCCTCGACAGGTGCGAAAATGGTCGGTGGTAAATCTTCAAGGGTAATGTGAGTGCCCCGTCCAAGAACAACAGCCCTCTCAATCATATTTTCAAGTTCGCGAACATTACCCGGAAAATGATACTTCATGACTACATCAAACGCTTCACGGGTAAAGCCCTTCACCTCTTTTTTATTTTCTAATGCATATTTCTTGATAAATAAATCTGTTAATGGAAGAATATCTTCTTTCCGTTCACGGAGTGGTGGAATATATATGATAACCACATTTAGCCTGTAGTAGAGGTCTTCCCTGAATAATCCCTTTTTTATCATTGCTTCAATGTCTTTATTTGTGGCTGCAATGACCCGTATATCAATCGGAATCGCTTTTGAACTCCCCAATGGTTCTATTGTGTTTTCCTGCAGTACACGGAGAAATTTGGTCTGAAGTTCAATAGGAATATCGCCGATTTCATCAATGAATAAGGTTCCTGTATGTGCCTGGACGAAACGTCCCTGGTGAGTATGGTCGGCACCGGTAAAAGCACCTTTCTGATGCCCGAATAGTTCGCTTTCGATGAGCGTTGGTGAGAGGGCGGCAACATTAAATGCAACAAAAGGAGAATCTTTTCTTGGACTCGCATTATGAATAACCCGCGCAATAATCTCCTTACCGACACCGCTTTCCCCTCGAATTAAAACCGACGCTTTACTTGGGGCTACTCTGCTCGCAAGGTTCAACACATCCTGAATCTTGGAACTCGCAGAAACTACACCTTTTGCAGTATATCGCTCCTTAAGTTCTTTCCTCAGCCGAATGTTTTCTGAAATTAATGCATGGTGGGCACAGGCACGTTCAATAATAACCAGGAGTTCTTCTGTATTAATCGGTTTGCTGAGATAATCAAATGCGCCCGCCTTCATGACCGATACAGCCTTGTCAATTGTACCATATGCAGTTATGAAAATGACTGGTATTTCGGGATTGAGTGCTCTTATATCGGAAAAAAGTTCTGAGCCATCTTTATCCGGCAAATTATAATCTGTTATGACAACATCAATTGTTTTATTTCTGATAATATCTATTGCCTCCGTTGCATTCTCTGAGTCCTCCACCTTATAGCCTTCTTCTTCTAAAGCAATTTTCATCTCTGCACGTTGAATTTCCTCATCTTCAACTAAAAGTAAATTATGTGGTTTCATAGACTTTCTCCTTTTTCACTATATGGCAGACAAATGATAAAGGTCGTTCCACCCGACGGCTGGCTTTCTACTTTTATTGAGCCGCCGTGCCCGAAAATAATTTGATGAACAACTGCAAGACCAATACCTGTTCCATCTTTCTTCGTTGTAAAATAGAGGTCAAAAATATGAGGAATCTCTTCTTCCGGAATCCCTGAACCAGTATCCTGAACTTTTATCTCAAAATAATTATCATAAGGTTTACCTCTAATACTAATAGAACCAGGAGGGATTACTGCATAAATGCTGTTTTCTATTAAATTGATAAATACTTGTTTCAATTGGTCATAATCACCTGAAATATGCGGATGAGGTTCTATATCAAGTTCAAAATGTATTTGATTTTCCTGCAATTTTGATTGATAAAGGATCTCAATTTCCTTAAAAAATATCTGGAAATCTAACACCTTTTCGTGAATGTGGGGTGGACGCGCAAATCTGATAAATTCACTGATAATGTCATTTATACGAAAAATTTCTTTCTCCACAGTGTGAAAATATTCAGAATAGTTATTAAGGTTTTCAGAAGTTGAAAATTTCTTCCCCAAACGCTGGACTATCAATCCGACACTATTCAGTGGGTTTCTAATTTCATGAGCAACTCTGGAGGCTAATTTACCCATTGCAGTGAGTTTTTCCTGACGGCGCAACTGCTCTTCAAGGCGAGCCTGTTCTGTAGTGTCATCTAAAAGCAAAATGCAGGTTTCTATACTTGAATCTTTCTGGAGCAGAGTTGTCCGAAGGCTCAACTGCCTGGAATCAGTATCTTCTTTGTACCTGATATAGTGTGGCTGTTGAATATCTTTTTTGTATGTTATGCTTTCTTTATAGATTTGTGATATCTCTTGCGGTAAGGTATTAACATTATAACCAACCATATCTTCTTTGTTCTTTTTTAAGATATTCGATGCCTGTTTATTTACTAATTGAATAGTCCCCTTGTTCGATACTGCTATTACTCCGCTTCCCATATTTTCCAGGATGAGATTTGTGTATTGCTGCAGACGAATGAAACCTTCCCGAAGAACTTGCCGATGTTGATGACTTAAATAAAAACTCAAAAGTGCAACACCCATAATAAGTGCGAGAATTCCTGAAATAATCAGACGATTCTTAACTTTCGTATTCATTTCCTCGTACATTTCCATCGAAAGACCAAGCCGTAAGATACCAATCGCCTCATTATTAACGGTAAAAGGAACTAATGCCTCGTAAATTGACCTCTGATTATATCGGATAACCCGCGTTTTCACCTCCCTCTGACGAAAAGTTTCCTGAAGAAACATATCTTCATAAAATTTCGAAAGTTGATAAGGTTCAAATATACCGGCAATGATAGTCTCCGGATTTTCAAGGACAATATATTCTATCGATTCAGCCTTTTCAAACTCTTTAAAAAATCTCCCGAAACCATAAAGCCTTCGAAAAGTTTGAATATTTTCGGCATTTACCATTCCTGCTACGGACCCTCCCTGTCTGCGGTGAACCAATGTAATGAATCTGCCGTTAAGCGATTCCATGGAATCTTCAGTGGTAAGAATTATTTCCTCAAGTAGTCCTTCATTCACCGCTGCAAGAATATCAGAAGGGATTCTTTCAAGCGATGAAACTGAATCTGAAACAGAGACAATACGTTTCCCATTATAACTGTAAATATCCAACCTGTTAAACTGGCTTTGCATCTGCTGTTCTTTGAGACTGGTTTCTGTAAAAGGGGTAAGTTCGTGCAGTGCTGAAATAAGATGCAGATTGGTCAGCATCCTCCGTTCAATTTCTGTTTCAAGTGCATCTGCCGCCTGAAGAGTGTTTTGTCCCGTATTGACTAAAGTTGTGACAAAAAGTTTTGCCTGATTATCAAGAAGAGTAAAATAATCCTTCCTGTGAAAATTATATTCTAAAAAGATAGAGATGACAATTATGATAATACCGGCAACTGCAATTGGAATAATAATGTGAGGGGATACAATTCCACGGGGAGATGCTTCATATTCATCCCAAAAATTCTTTTTCATGGCTCCTCACTTTTTATTTTAATAAAGTTTTATAAAAATACTTTTTTAGAAATAATCAAACCTTCATTAACACAAAATGTCATTCCCCCGAGTACTCGGG
>JAUWXV010000204.1 GCA_030616165.1 bacterium
GGCTATAGTTCTTGAAACTTTAAGAATCCGGTCATACGCTCTCGCAGACAAACCTAATTTGGTTATAGCCATCTTCAGAAGTTCATTTCCCCTTTCGTCAATACGGCAGTATTTTCTTATTTCTTTTGACTGCATATCTGCGCTGGAAAAAATTTTCTTTTCAACCTTAAATCTTTTTAACTGAATTTTGCGTGCTTTTTTTACCCTCTCTCTTATTACGATTGATGACTCTCCTGTAATTTTCCCAGAAAGTTCTTTGTATTTAACCGCGGGCACTTCGATATGAATATCAATCCTATCAAGAAGAGGACCAGAAATTTTTGACATGTATTTCTGAATCTGAGAGGGAGTACAGATACACTCCTTTCTTGGGTCTGTTGCATACCCACATGGGCATGGATTCATCGCAGAAGCAAGCATAAAATTTGCAGGATAAGTCAGCGAGATGGTCGCCCTTGCTATAGTAACCCAGCCTTCTTCAATGGGCTGCCGCAGTACTTCAAGAACATTTTTTTTAAATTCGGTTAACTCATCAAGAAATAAAACTCCAAAATGTGCAAGACTGACCTCACCTGGTCTTGGATACTGACCCCCACCGATTAGTCCGGCATCTGAAATAGTGTGATGTGGTGAGCGGAAAGGACGTGTGGTTATTAATGCTGTGTCTGGAGGCAGAAGGCCTGATACAGAATGTATTTTTGTGGTTTCGAGTGACTCCTCGAGGGTTAAATCAGGTAGAATGGTTGGAATTCTCTTTGCGAGCATTGTCTTACCAGAACCGGGAGGACCAATCATTATTATATTGTGTCTTCCCGCTGCTGCTACCTCAAGTGCCCTCTTTGCATGTTCTTGACCTTTAACATCTGAAAAATCAATATTATATTTATTACTCTCGGAAAAAACCTCTTTTATATCAATTTTAAAAGGAGTATGATAAGTTTCCTCATTAAGGATTGAAACCGCCTCTCTCAAATCTTCAGCCGGATAGACATTTATCCCTTCAACAATCGCAGCTTCTTTGGCATTCTCCTTAGGGATAATAATTCCAACCAAATTCTCCTTTTTTACTTTTACAGAAATCGGCAGAACTCCCTTCACAGTCCTCAAGGAGCCATCAAGTGAAAGTTCTCCTAAAATTACAAACTTATCCAGAAGAGTATTGTCAACTTCACCCATTACAGTTAAAAGGCCAATTGCTATAGGAAGATCAAAAGCCGAGCCCTCCTTTCTAATATCGGCAGGAGCAAGATTTATTGTGATTCTCCTACTCGGAAAGTTGTATCCAGAATTTTTAATTGCTGCACTTACTCTCTCCTTACTCTCTTTAACTGCACCCTCAGGAAGACCTACTGTAAAAAATGCAGGCAGTCCCCTCTCAATGTGAGCCTCTACTTTGACAATATATGCATCTATACCCAATACCGCCGCTGATAATACCCTCGAAATCATATTTTTTTATTTTTCCTTTCTTTATATTAAATTAATATAATTAAATGCAATTTCAAGGAAAATTTGTTATTTTATAATTATAATTTTTCATAAAAATTTATTACCTTCTTTTGAAAGATTAGACGGCAAAAAATGAAAATTTAGTAAGGACGACCCGAGGATTGTCCTTACATAATTGTGGAAGTTAAAGTAAATCAATATATTACAATTGCACTTATTTCAGCAAAAAGATTTAAAAACAAAAATTTTTAGACTTTTTGCCGTGTCATCTTATTAAAAACTATAAAATATTTCTTATCTGCCAAGGTGTGAAGCAATTATTTTTAATGCTCTTAGTAAATCATCCAAATTTTCCAAAGTTTCGTAATATTATAGAAATGAATTAGACTAAAAAATATCGATAATGTAAAAAATCTCACAAATATGATAATATCTAATAAAATTAAAAAAAAATTATTATATTACAACAATAAAAATAATAGGAAAAAATACATAACTCACCCCGATTGATATACATCAATCAAAGATATTCAACATTTTATGATTATTTTTGTTAAATTTTTTACTAATTAAATTTATTAAAATAATGTTATAAAACAGAAAGGGGATAATATTATGAAAACTCATCTAACAGTAATTGGAGCAGTAAATATAGCATTTGGGATTATTGGGATATTTTTTGGAGTAATCTGCATAATTGTTTTATGCGGATTTCTACCAATTGATTTTGGCGATTTTCCCGCACGAACCATTGGTTCCGTGGTTGGAACGATTATTATTCTATTCTCTATTACGTTCATTATTGCTGGTGCTGGGGTGATGTATGAAGCATCATGGGCACGAATTTTAACACTTATACTTTCGGCAATATCTATATTTTTCTTTCCATATGGAACAGCATGGGGAATATATTCAATCTGGGTACTTGTAAATTCAGAAACTGTTGAAATTTTTTCTAAAGAAATTCCTGAACAACCAGAACCTGTGAAACCAATGGCAGAAGAAAAAGAACCTGAGAAACCAGCAGCAGAAAAAAAAGAAGAAGTGAAACCAAAACCAGCAGTAGAAGAAAAAGAAGAGAAAAAAGAAGAAGTGAAATTAGCAGTGGAAGAAAAAAAGAAAGATAAAAAAGAAAAAAAGAAAGAAGAAAATACTCGTGGTCCCGCATCGTATTCACAATAGTTACAAATCTATTTGAAACTTAATTCATTATAAAACAAGAAAATAATCTGAAATTTTCTTGACTAGATTTTATACAAATCAATAAGGAGAAGTAATGAAGGTTACTATTATTGATTGGTCAATGGTAATAATCTATTTTATTTTTACGTTAGTGATAGGACTATATTATTCCAAGCGAGCGGGTAAAAATATAACTGAATTTTTTGTTTCAGGCAGAAACCTTCCCTGGTGGATAGCCGGGACCTCAATGGTAGCAACTACCTTTGCCGCAGACACTCCACTTGCTGTAGCAGGATTGGTCGGCACACACGGTATTGCAGGAAACTGGCTGTGGTGGAATATGGTGATGAGCGGACTTTTGACCGTATTTCTGTTTGCAAGGCTCTGGAGAAGAGCAGAAGTTCTTACTGATGTGGAATTCACAGAATTGCGCTATTCAGGAAAACCTGCGGCTATACTGCGCGGATTCCGCTCACTTTATCTTGCTATTCCAATTAACTGCATCATTATGGGATGGATAAATCTTGCTATGGCAAAAATTATAGGAGAAACTCTGAATATAGAGAAATGGATTGCTATTGCAATTTGTCTCGGTATTACGGTACTTTATTCAATGTTATCCGGAATGTGGGGTGTAGCTATAACAGGTTTTTATCAATTCTTTTTTGCAATGGCAGGTACAATTCTTCTCGCCATATTTGCAGTGAATGCTGTAGGAGGAATTGCAGAACTTAAAACGCAGCTTAATACAATTTATGGTGCTGACCACGAAATTTTAAATTTCTTTCCGACATCAGGTTCAGTATGGATGCCGATATCGACGTTTCTGGTTTATCTTTCCGTAAATTGGTGGGCAACATGGTATCCGGGCGCTGAACCGGGAGGCGGCGGATATATTGCCCAGAGACTGTTTTCTGCTAAAGACGAAAAACATTCCGTTCTTTCCGCATTATGGTTTAATGTTGCACATTATACATTAAGACCCTGGCCATGGATAGTTGTCGGTCTTGCAGCTATGGTGCTTTATCCCAACTTACCAGACAAGGAACTGGGATATGTAAAAGTGATGATTGATCACCTTCCGACAGGAGTGAGAGGGCTGCTGTTGGCGACTTTTGCAGCCGCATATATGTCAACTATCAGCGCACAAATTAACTGGGGTACTTCTTATGTAATCAACGATGTTTACAAAAGATTTATAAACCCAAATGCAACTGAGAAAAATTATGTGTTTTGGTCGAGAATTATTACCCTGGTAATAGTTATTTTAGGAGGAATCGTTACTTTATTTTTAGGTTCGGTCGCAGGTGCATGGAAAGTACTTATTGCAATCGGAGCAGGAACAGGAGCTATCTATATCCTTCGCTGGTTTTGGTGGAGAATTAATGCATGGACTGAAATAGCTGCAATGACTGCATCTCTTGTTATTTCATTATTCCTGCAATTATATATGGGTCTTGATGCTGACAATCCTCATCATTTTACAAAAATAATTCTTACTACGGCAAGTTTTACAATTATTGTTTCTATAATTGTAACTTACCTGACAAAACCGGTTTCCGAAGAAGTTCTTATAAATTTTTATAAGAAAATTCAGCCCGGAGGTACATTATGGAAACCGATAGCAGAAAAAGTTCCGGAATTGAAAGTTAAATCAGAACTAACAAGAGATCTTCTCGATTGGTTCTTAGGTAGTGTATTTATTTACTGTGTGCTATTCGGCTTAGGGAAAATTATTCTCGGTGATTATTTGTCGGGAAACATTTTTCTGATTGTAGCTGTTATAGTTATGGTAATTGTATACAAAGACCTTTCATCAAGAAATTGGGGAGTTCTTTGAAAATAGTAATGTCCTTTATTAAAACGAGAGCATCTGTTTTGGTCAGACAATAATGTCTGACCTACTATTATTATTTTTTATTATATTGAGACTCCTAAAGTGATACTCTCATCAAAACTTGCTTAATTATGTGTTTCGTATAAAAAATTTTTTTAAAGCACTTGATATTTTATTATATTTGCTATATATTAAGTGAAATGGAATATATAAAAAAAATAAAAATAATTTATTTATAGAGATGTAAATCCAAAGTACTTTGGATAATAGGAAAATGGTTTGTGTATTAGTTTTGATAAGGAGGGATGATACATGCAGTTTTTTACAATACTATTAAATTTCGCTTATGCTATAATAGGGGGCTTTGTGACGCTTTTCTTTATGTGGTTTGGTTATAAACTGTTTGATAAACTAACTGATTTTGATACGTCAAAAGAGTTAGCCAACGGCAACAGGGCTGTCGGGCTCGTTGTATTGGGAATATTTATTGGTATTGGTGTTGCAATAGGACTCGTTATTGGATTGGGATTAAACTAAGGGATTAGAATTATGAAGCCAAGTCAGAGAAGATTTATATCTGTTTTGTTTTGCATGTTTGCATTAGATTTATTTATGATAAATATTTCAGTTATTATGGCACAGGAGTTTCCCAAGGTTGAATCAAAGTACTGGACATCAAAGTATGACAGTTATTTCAGAAAATATTCAAAACGTTTTTTCGGTGTGGGATTTGACTGGAAGTGGTTTAAAGCGCAAGCGATTGCAGAATCGGGATTGAGGGAAGATGCAAAGAGCTGGGTGAATGCAAAGGGACTTATGCAGATAATTCCGCGGACATTTGAAGAGATAAAAAAAAAGAATCCATCATTCATAGATATTAACGAACCACGCTGGAACATCGCTGCCGGCGTGTATTACGACCATCAACAATACAGAAGATGGAAAAATCTTTCGTTTGAGCACAGGATGAGGTTCACATTTGCAAGTTATAATGCAGGGTATAGCACTATTCGCAGAGCACAAAATGTGAGTAAAAGTGAGGGTTTTAGCGGAGATGCATGGGAGCATATTGAATCGGTAGCACAAAAAGTAAGTCGGTGGCGGTATAAGGAGACGCTCGGTTATGTTGGAAAAATCACTAATATTATGCCGGAATAGATAAAGTATCATACGAAAAATATTTCTTTTTATATAGAGTAGTAAATGTATAGCATTGAGTAAGGTTAATGCAGAGTTTTTATGTTTTGGATGTAATTTTATCATTAAGGCTCAAGGAAGAGGAAGGATTTGATGCGGCTTGGAGATGTTATGAGAATGGGACAAGCATGGGTGGAAGCGTGGTTTAAAGATGGTCAATTAGAAGGGAAGGCGAGGGTTTACTTTGAAAATGGTAATCTCAATGCAGAAATAATTAAACCTGATAAGGATTTAGTCAGATAATTCTCTGGGAATTACTGAGTATGATACAGTGTTTATAGTTCGATTCGATCTTGCAAATCCAAGAATTTGCCAGGACTTCATAAAGACTAAGAATGTTAAATGAAATGGATGGTAAATAATGAAGAGGGGTAGTAAGAATCCTCAATTAAATCTTCTGATTTAAGTTTTAAATAAGCGTTCTCTTTTCTTTAATAATGTTATTATTAGAGAGGTCAAGATTGCTATTTTGCTTCTACCTCAAAAAGAGGCATTATTAGATAGACAGAGAGAAATAATGAAAAAAAGGAGGTTAGAATGCAAGGTAGTAAACTTTATGTTGGAAATCTTGATTATTCAGTAACTACTGAACAGTTGGAGGAATTATTTTCCAGTTATGGTGAAATCAAGCAAGTCAATATAATTGAAGGTAGAGGTTTTGGATTTGTTGAAATGTCTAACTCATCAGAAGCTGAAAAAGCAAAAGAGGCATTGAACGGCTCCGATTTAAAAGGACGCACCTTAAAAGTTAACGAAGCTCGTCAACCCGGAGATAGACAAAGCAGGGATTATCGATGATATTAAGATAATTGGTGGATTTTATATCTTACTTGTAAGCGGGTTCGATAAAACAAATCCCTGCTTTTTTAATAAACAATGGATAAATAAATTTTTGGGAAAAATTTATTTATTTTTTTTCTTGAATTAATTGAAAATTATTTTATATTCAAGACTAAAATAGTGTAAAAGAGAGGTATTCTTCGATACACTATATCATTCCAGAGTCTTCGTTTTTCTAAATTTTGGCACTTCAAGTTCATAACAACTTATAATTATAAACTTAAAAATATTTTAATATTTTTAAAAATACTATAT
>JAUWXV010000321.1 GCA_030616165.1 bacterium
AAAACTTGCTGATATTCTATATTTCTTGCTTTCTTTAGAAATATAGAATAACTATAAAATTTAAACAAGGAGGTAATGATGTATTTAAACGAGATGTTTAAATTAGATGGAAAGGTAGCAGCAGTGGTAGGAGGTGGAGGAGTACTTGCGGGTGCAATGTCGGAGGGTATTGCCAAAGGTGGAGCCGAGATAGCCATTCTGGATATAAACCTTGATAGTGCTCAAAAGCAGGCTGATGTTATTCGTTCAAACTACGGAAATTCCATTGCTATTAAGACGGATGCTTCCAAAAAAGAAGACTTAAAAAAAGCAGAAGAAAAAATTATTGAAGAGTTCGGAAGAATTGATATCGTTATAAATGCACCAGGAATCAATTCATCCACACCCTTCTTTAAGATTGAAGAATCCGAATGGGATAAAATATTGGATGTCAATCTGAAAAGTATGTTTTTTTCATCTCAGATTTTTGCCGATAGAATGATTAAACAAGATGAAGGAGGCAGTATAATTAATATATCATCTGTATCTTCTATTTTGCCCCTATCAAAAGTCTTCACTTATTCAATTTCAAAAGCGGGCGTGAATAACCTTACCAGATTTTTAGCACGGGAATTCGCTCCTCATAAAATTAGAGTTAACGCAATCGCACCTGGATTTTTCCCAGCAGAGCAAAATAGAAGAATCCTCACGCCAGAAAGAGTTGAAAGTATATTAAATCATACCCCGATGAAGAGGTTCGGCGAACCAGAAGAATTGATAGGGGCTGTTTTATGGCTCTCTTCTGAAAAAGCATCAGGTTTTGTTACTGGAACAATAATTCATGTTGATGGCGGTTTTACCACTATTACTATATAATTAAACTAAGTCATGAATTCGAATTTAAACATTTATCCTTCTTAGTTTAAAACAACCTGAAAATATTTGTATTAACAATCTAAATCATATTTTAACTGATATTGGAGGAAATTATGGATCTTAACACAATTGCTCAAGCCTTAATCGATGGGAAAGATAAAGAGGTAAGAGAATTAGTCCAAAAAGCCCTTGATGAAGGACACACTCCAAAAGAAATACTTGATTCGGGAATGGTTTCCGGGATGGATGTTGTGGGAAAGCGGTTTAAAAACTTTGAGATTTTCCTGCCTGAAGTTTTAATTTCAGCAAGAGCTATGAAAGCAGGAATGGAGATTATTAAGCCTCTTTTAGTTAAATTAGGAGAAGAGATGCTTGGAAACTTTGTTATCGGAACAGTTAAAGGAGACTTACACGATATTGGAAAAAACATTGTCGCAGCAATGCTTGAGGGTGCCGGTTTTCAAATAATCGACCTCGGGGTTGATGTACCTCCCGAAAAATATTACAAGGCAGTAATCGATAACAATGCCGGATTTTTGGGATTGTCAGCACTTCTAACAACTACTATGACAGGTATGAAAAATGTGATCGATATGCTTACCAAAAATAATGTCCGTGATAAGGTAAAAGTCATAGTAGGCGGAGCACCAATGACCAATGAGTTCGCAAAGAAGATTGGCGCTGATGGATATGCACCGGATGCACCTTCAGCAGTGGACCTCTGTAAAAACTGGGCAACGCCGTAATAGAACTTTTAAATATATATCTTAACTTTTATAAATTTTTTGTCTTTAACTAAACACTCTGCTTTCTTTCGAAAATAGAACCACGAATTACACAAATTAAAGAGATTAGATGTAGGGACAGAACACAAAGTGCAGGCACAGTGTGCAGGCAGTGTTCTGTCCTTACAATTATTTTCATGCTTCGTGGTGACCAAAGGAGCATGAATGTTTCTTTTGAAAAAGAAAGTACACTTTACTAAGGCAGAAAAGAAAGTGAAAAATTATCCCGAATATCCGGGATACATAAATTTCTCATATTGATAAGAATAAAATATTATTACCTTATTTTACCTCTTGCAGTAATCTGCCAGGATAATTCCACTTTATTGTCTCTTAAACCATAAACCTCATCGTGCATATTACTTGTAGTGCAGCAGTGGTTCGGAATTACCAATAGTTTATCACCCACTTTGAATTTACTTTCGGAAGTTGAAATATCAATATAACCGTGTTCTTCATTCATCTTCTTGATGAACAAATTCTCATAACCGAAAATCTTCCCGAATCCCCTGCCATTTTTTGGCAAAAACGAATCACTGGACATAGTTTTAGAGCCAGCATCAACAATAATTTGCCCCTTTACTGTTGTGCTGACAACAGTAGCCAACACTTTCAAAGCGCAGTCCTCTTCCCCTGCACACCCCCAGCCTACAACATTCATATCATTATATACATAAGACCCGGGCCTTATCTCTGTCAAACCTTTCAGTTTATGAGATAAAAATGCTGAAGGGGTGGAACCTCCACTTAAAACTCTAATTTCTATACCTGCTGAATTAAAAAGGTCATACATCCTATTTATATCTTCCTGAAGTTTTTCAAGTTCTGAATGGACAGCCCCTCCTTTATTAATATGACCGGGATAGATCATAACTCCCTTCAAATCTAAACCAGGCATATCTCTTATATTTTTTGCGGCATTTATAAACTCTTCTCCAATTTCCCATCCACACCGATGCATACCAACATCTGCTTCAACAAGTATCCCTATCCTTTTCCCATTTTCTCCCGCTTTTTTTGATATTCCTTCAGCAACTGCTTCCGAGTCGACAGCAACCGAAACTTCGGCTTTTTCTGCGATTTTCATAAGTCGTTCAAGCTTCTGTTTTCCATAAACCGGATAAGCGATCAATATATCTTTTATCCCTGCGTCTGCCATTATTTCGGCTTCACTTACCTTTGCCGAAGTAATTCCCACTGCACCCGATTCTACCTGTATCTTTGCTATTTCAGGTATTTTGTGTGTTTTTATATGAGGGCGAAGATTCAAATTATGTTCTTTGCAGTAATCCCCCATTCGTTTAATATTCTTTTCTAAAACTTCCAGGTCTATTATTAGACACGGTGTATCAAGTTCCCACATATCCATCATAAAATCTCCATTATAAATTTAAATTCAATAAAAATTTTTTTTAAAATTTAATAATATTGGATATTAAATGCAATTTTTATATATTATTTTGCAAAAATTTATTAAGCGAGACCAAAAACCTTATTATTTCAGAACTTTTTTAAATAATTTGCCTAAAAAACTTTCAAATAATTTCATTCTAGTGCGTTGTGACATAAATACTTGACAATGTAATTATTTTATGGTATATTACCTTCTCACTAAAGGAGGTAGTAACCATGCAAGTTAAGAATAAAGTTAGATTAAAGCCCAAAGATCGAGCGTTATTAAAACAACTGAT